>PUOG01000232.1 GCA_003552745.1 Spirochaetaceae bacterium | reverse complement strand
TCATTTCCGAAATCGAGGATGAGGCGGCAGTCTCAGGGATGCCCGGATTCGAAGTCGAATCGCGACAGATCGGCGAGATGGTGCTCAAACGCCTCTACCACACCGATCGAGTAGCATATGTGCGATTCGCAAGTGTCTATCGAAATTTCGAGAATGTGGATGAGTTTATCCGTGAAATCGAACAGCTTTCTCGCTGGAGCGAGAGCAAGGATCCATCTGCCGGCACCGATGTGCCGGCGGAGAATTAGCGGCGGAGGGATTTGAACCCCCGACCCAACGGATATGAGCCGTTTGCTCTGCCACCTGAGCTACGCCGCCATTTGTGGATTCGGATACTGAACCTATCAATCCGGTAGCTGCCTGTCAATCCCGCCTTGGCACTGCCGCGTTCAGCACCGGCCGGCGTGACACCCGTGACTGAGCTGTACCGTAGCCGCTTATGCGAGATTGTTCCGACGGGCGACGTCGAACATAGAGCGATTCCAGCTGTTGCGGTATCGGTAGTCGTTCTTGTGCTGCGGACTGTCGGTGCGTGAAACTCGTTCCTGGACGAGCTTCACCGAACGGCCAAGTTCGGTCGAAGGATCGTCATATCGGGCGTCACCGGTACCCGGGAGTACCGACGAGTACCAGAACACGAGAAGCGGCAGATTCGGATCCAGTGTCGACCCGCGCTGTTTCCGGCTGCAAATGCGCAGTTGCTCCACCGCTTCGTCAGTGCGGCCGATTCTCCCGAGCAGGTACCCGTGAAACGCCACGCACAGTCGCTCCACGATCGACTCCGGCCCCTCTGAGCCGACACTCGCTTCAACTCCGTCGAAGCCATTGCACCACCGGGCAGACAGCGTCGGCCGAAGGCGCGGATCACGCACCGGCCGCCGTCGCTCCAGCACGTCGATCGCTCCGTGGGTATCGCCGTTCTGATTGAGTGCCTCCGCGAGAAAGTAGGCTGCCTCCGGCCGCTGTTCCTGCTCCCGCAGGAGTTCGCAGGCACGACGCACCGAACCACCGAGCGATAGCGCACGGGCGTGCCACGCATTCAGGACCATCTTCGCCTTGTCGTGTCCGATGCTGTGTGCCGGCCCACACAACCGGGAGAGCTGCTTCGCGGCTTCTTCATATCGCCCGAGCTCTATCTCTACCCGCGCACGGACGAAGCCGGAAAAGAGCTCCCAATCACGCACAGATGCAACTTCGCTCGTCGTCATCGCCCGTTCGCAGAGTTCGATAGCTCTACTATAGTTTCCGTAGAGATAGGCGGTGACCCCTTCGAGCACCTCCGAGCGCGCGAGATGAACAGCGGCAAGCCCGTTATCGCGCTCCGCCCTGCCGAGCGCGAAATACTCACGCGCTTCGCCGGCGTACCCTTCGGCGAGCTTGATTCGTCCGAACTCGATATGCGCCTCGGCCCCGCCCTCAGAGGAGCCAAGTTCCTGGTACAGCACGACGGTGTGTCGCGCAAGCTGATCGGCTTCAGCGAAATTCCCGATGGCATACTGGTAACGTGCGCGTTCGAGCGTCAGCTGAGCGATCGCTTCCCTCTCCGTTCGATCGGATATCCGGTCCTGCCACGACGAATACACCGATGCTGCAGCGTCGTAATCCTGACCTCTACTGACAATGGCGAGTCTCAGAGCGTATCCGAGAACCTCTATCACACGTCGTCTTTTCGGATCGTCCGCTGCGCGGTTCGCGCCGATCGATCCGTCGAGCAAGCGATGGAGTAACTCAACCTCACCACGCAGAAGAGCAATCTGCGAAAAATGGGAAAACACCTCCAGAGCAACAAGAGTGTCACGATGCTCGGCCAGCATACGATAGCTGTCCGGGGAGAGCTCGAGTTCTCCGCTACGAAACCAGCGATACAGTTCGTCCCGGGCGATCGCATCGAGCTCGTCGGCTCGACGCCCTAATCGGACCGACACTCTGTGTGGTATGGACTCATAGACAGGGATGGGAGGGCCTTCATCGTACACGAATCCAGACGCTATAAGCGTCGACCATACCTCGGTCGCCGACGCCGAGGGATGGCCGGCAGCAACCAGAATCTCGCTCATGGCATCACGGGTCAGACAACCGGCGCAGGTGCAAGCGATCGAGAGCGCCTCCAGCTCCACAGGACTCAATGAATCGATTACGATATCCAGAAGCTGATCGACACTATCTTCGGGGTCCGACATCGGAGGCGTACGGCTTTCGCGTTCGACGAGCCAGAGATAGTGATACAGATGGAGCAGTCTGCCTCGAGTAAGCGACCTCACCCGGGCACTACTGTCGACATGCAGTTTCGGTGGGAGTTCACCGAGACGGGAGGAAATCGATTCGGTGGTCATCGCATGAACGGCGTGTTTTCGATACTCGATGGTTCGAAACGGCGCGGGGAGAAACGGGCGACCGGAAGTCCCTATGATCAGGAGTTCGCCCGATCGCATCGACTCACCGCACGCGGCAACAATAATCCGCCCGACCCGATCATCCACCTGTTCGATTCGGTCTATTATCATGACCGCCATGCTCGACGCTTGACGCATCCGACGCACGTAACTGACAACGAAGAGCTGTAACGCGGGTAAGAGCTCTTCGCGTTGATGATCGGGTTGATACTCTCCCGGAGTCCCGAACCACGCTCCCCGCAACGCATAGCGGACGCGTTGCCACAGGCCACGCTCGGCCTCCGAGAGATACTCTTCCACACAGCCGTAATGCTCGTGGTGTATCAGTGAAGCGCCGATACCCCATGGTTCCACACTGCCCGAAACCGGAGTCAAAGTCGGGATCGACTGCACACCGCTAATCGCCACACCGGCGCGTCGCGCAAGAAACCCCACTCCCGAGCCCTCTGCTCCGTAAAGCAGCACGACCTCCGAGCTTCCATTGGAGTTCACCACCGGTTCGATCGCATCGAGCACGCGCGATAATGCCTCGGTGCCGTCAACGAAGTCCGAGATCGCCGGCAGTACTGCCGCACCTTCGACCGGTGCAACCGCCTTCCACAAATCGAGGCGCCGTTCCATACGGATGAACGGGGTCAATGCCGTCACCGCGTTCTGACCGATCCACAGCCCGTTATCCTGAGGAAGCCTCTTCAGCAGAAGATCGATCGCTTCGATCATCGCTTCCTCATCGTTCGCGATGATCTGTTCGAGACAGATAGTGTAACCGAAAAGCTCGCGTTCAACGGATTGGTAGCAGCGCTCGACATTCCACGCGGCCGAAACGATGCGGGAGAGATCGTATGAGCCGGAGAAACGGAACCTGTAGATAGTCACGCCGGAGGAACGACTCAGCAGTTCTCCACCGCTGCTCTCGACTATCGTGCGGCATTCGCGTTCCAGGCTGTCAAGCAGTCCTGTGTGCAGTTTCCGCAGCTGGCGGTAGCCGGCCGTCTCGATCGCGAGCACGTACATATCTTCAGTGTAGCTGTTTCAGATGATCTTCGCGAGGCGTTCAGTAGTTTTCTCTTCAGCCGTGCCCTTCGTTGCGGGCCGAATCGCCGGCTGCAGTCACATCTATGGAACCGGTGTAGTTTTCACCATACAGGCGGATCATGAGAAAGTGGGCGTCGTCGTGATCCATACTCGTGAACTGCATACCGACATACGTGGCATCATCCGATGCATACATTCGCATGACACGTCCTCGAGTCTTAATGCTTCGTCCGGGGAAGTCGATCGATAGCTCCAGCTCATCGTACTCGTGCACCCGACCCTGCACCTCCCGAATGGCGAACAGCACACCGGAGGCGCTGATATCGATGAGATCGGCGTCACGAGCCCGCGGTCTCGTGCTCCCTTCGAAGTAACCGTTCGCGTTCAGGGCGTACGCGAGAACACGACTGAACTGTCGCACGAAATCGACTGTTGCCGGCGTGAACGGTTTGCCCGTTCGCCCCTGAAGAAGATAGATGTATCCGACTGCATAGTTCCTGAAAAGAACCGGGCAATACAGCTCGGCGGTAATCTCCGACCGTTCGATTCGAAGGTTTTCGTCCTGGAGGCGAGCCGCGGCAAGAAAGACCTCATGCCCGGCGTCGGCCTGAGCAGCCATGATCTCCTCTTCGGTCAATACGCGCTCGGTGATCGCATTACCAGCAAGCGCACGTGTCGTCTCGATCGGCAGAATCAGAATCTTACCGGTCGACGCGATAAGCTCTTCGGGAAGTCCGGAAGGTCGCCGCGAACGAAACATGACTATCTTGCTTTCGGCAGCGATGCTCGATGCCCGCTCCCGGAACGATTTCATCAGCGAGGCGATTCTTTCCGGATCGAATTGAACACCGAGCCGGATTGAGTCATCCACCGGGTCGAATTCCTTCGATTCCGGGAAATCGAGCTGCAACGCATCTCCGGACAGAAAGACGCGAACCGCGACATCGTCATCCGGTGTGATCCTCTCGTACGCACGCTCGAGACGCCGGTAGATGAACTCCGGATTGAGAACGATGACATTACCGTCGTCGATCGATTTCACCCGGCTCTTGAACGTCATCATATGCCCGCCCATAGAGAAATAGATGTTCACGGAATTCTTCCCGCGAAATGCGGAGGGCTGTGCGGTTTCGAGTACGAGACTGTTACGATCGTAGTCGACGAGTTTCGCTTCGGTACGACGATCACCGAGATGGGCGGAGAGGCTTATACCGTTTTCCAACAGGTTCTTGAGCACGAACTCCTTCTGAACCCGCTGCATTCCGACAGCCATCTATTCCTCCGTCAGGTCTCTCAGGTCGATCTGCAGGTCGTCGACGAGTGAGTCTGCATTCACGAACACATCGCCGACGACCGCGCGCTCATCTGGACTGCGCCCCCGAAAGATCCGCACCGGAACACGTGCGAAATCACCGTCACGCTCCGGTTTACCGATTCGCCAACTCAGTTCGTCCGCGATCTCGAGATCGCTCAGTCGCATCCGTCGAGAAACCGTACGGATCCGGTTCGAGGCTACTACCTCTTCGGGAACAGCCTGCCGGGCGAACCCGAGAAAGAGACGGTGTGTCACGTCGACCGCCGCGTCACGATCAACCGCAATGGATGCGAGGATGCCGATTCGATCATCTCGCGGTGCGAGGAGCTGCGGCACTCCGCTGATCGGCAGGACAATATCGATTTCGTCGGCGAAATCGTGTCGATCGCGTTCGGGACGGTCCGGTCGTTCGGCCCTGCTTCGTTCGCTCGCCGGTCGCATCGGTCCACTCCCGGGTTCAGGGGCCGTCCGATCCGCGTCATGCAGAGCGTTGACTTCGGACTCAACCGGTGCAGACGGATTATCAGCGCTGCGAGAGCACGCACCGACGGAGAGGATCAGAAGCGAAAGCAGTACAGCCGAGACGGCTAAAGTCAACCGATACACCCTATATGGAAACTACCAGAGGGGGCGATTGCGGTCAATTTACACTGATCAGGGGAACAAGTACGCTGGGTCAAGTGACCGGACACGAACGGATACTCAACCACCTCGAACGTGACTACACCCAGCCGGTCCGTGACCCGCTCTGGAAGCACATCTACCTCTCGGACGGCCTGATGCGGATCATAGATTCCACGCGTTTTCAGCAACTGAATCGCATTAAACAACTCGGACCCAGCTATCTCGTCTATCCCGGTGCCACGCACACACGGTTGAGTCACAGTCTCGGTGTCTTTCACATCGCACGGCAGATGATTCGCACCCTCGTAACGAGGTCGGACTGTCCTCCGCTTACCATGGATGGTGTGAAGGCTTTCCTGACCGCGAGTCTGGTGCACGACCTCGGACATTTTCCGTACGCCCATAGTCTGAAGGATCTGCCGCTCAAGGATCACGAGAAGTTGACCGGGGAGCAGTGTATGGAGGGCGATCTGCGAACGCGGATCGCCGACGGTGTTGGGGCCGACCCCGCTACCGTGGCCGCAATCGTTGACCAGTCGATCAAGGTGCCTGAACGTGATGAGATTACTCTGTATCGAAGCGTTCTCTCGGGTACCCTCGATCCGGACAAACTCGACTATCTCAATCGCGACGCGTACTTCTGTGGCGTTCCGTACGGCATTCAGGACGTCGATTTCGCGGTGAATCGAATCGTACCGACACCTGACTATCGAGTAGCACTCGATCTGCACGGGATTTCGGCGGTAGAAAACATCCTGTTCTCCAAGTATCTCATGTACCGCGCCGTGTACTGGCACAGAACAGTTCGGATAGCGACCGCAATGATAAAGCGGGCGCTCTACCTTGCGCTTGGCGAATCGGTCATACACCCGGAAGAGCTTTATGGCCTTGACGACGAGCTTCTCTTCGCCCGATGCCACTCCGATCGATTCCCGGCCTTTCGATTGTTAGAAAACGTCTCCTCGCGGCGCCTGTATAAGGTGGTGTTTGATCGGCCGTTCGACTCAGGAAACCCGGAGATGGTCAGACTCACTGATCTCGCGACTCGAAGTGAGGCAGAGCAATCGCTCGCCGACTCCCTGAGCAGCGAACTGACTCGTCCACTCGATCGCACCGAGGTAATAATCGACATTCCCGAACCGGTCTCGTTCGAGATTTCGGTGCCGATAGTCCACGAGAACAACGTCGCCGACTACCCCAACGCCGGAACGGTATTCACTCCTCAGGTCATCGAGGATTTTACGCGGACACTTCGGCGAATCAGAGTTATGCTTCCTGAAGACCTTGCGGGTTCGTTCAAGCGGCAGCCAGATATCATCGCACGTTCCTTGAAGCTACCGACCCGCTGACGATAGAGTAGACCGAGCGCAAATGAAGCAATCGAAGGTAATGAAAGAGCGGATCCGAAGGGTCCGCGTGCTATTCACCGAACTCGGCTATGACTTCCTCGAGGGTGAACTGATCGACGACACATACAGCGCGGGGATCGAGCACGGCGACTTCCAGGCAGGGCTCTTCATCGACCGAGAAAGCAAATTTCTAGAACTGGCTTACACCTTTTCGTTTCCTCCGGAGCTCGAATCGTTCATACGGGAGCGTCTCGATGAGATGTTTCAGGTTTGCTATGAGTTCGGCTGCTACACGAACATTCAGACCTCACCAAACGATATCAGTTTCTCCCTCTTCTCTAAGCTGCACTATGCGGGTATGAACTACTTCAGCCTGAAAGAGACGGTTCGCGACTTTCGCGCGGCGATCAGCGCGGTCACCGATTTGATCGATGTTCAACAGGAGCTCGAATCGGAGGGCGACGATGGAAGTGCTTAACCTCATGGAGGACGAGGTCATTCGCCTGATAAACCGCATCTGCAACGAGGAGGAAAGCGAAATAGGCTTCGGGTACTGCACTTCGCCGGAGTGCCGCATGGACGCAGTCTGTTACGTTCTTAACCGGACACGCCCACGCTACGTAAGCTCAGCACGCGGCATGTCGCACCTCGTCGTTGAACACGACCGTGACACCCAGGCCCACGTTGATCTGGTGGCTCTCGCGCATGAGGCGCTACGCACGATCTCATCGATCCGCAGGGAGTACTACGACATCGAGAGCGACGACGAGCAACAGCAGCACGTCTCGGCGTCGCCAATGCCCATAATCACCGGACGATTACTCGGCGCCACCACGTTCGAGCCCGTTCACGATGTTATGGTCGAGCTGCGCTGCGCCGGAGAACCGGCGACGATGGTCGATCGGCGCTGGGGTAATCCGTACAAGATCACCAACAACGCGGCAGGGCAGTACTCCTTCTGGCCGGTCGCTCCGGCCGAAGCGGATTCGTCGACCGATATCGAATACTCGCTGGTTGTCGCCGACGAACGCTTCGAACCGTTTCGTCATTACTTCTCGGTTATGCCTCTCGGATCTGCGCGACAGAATCGGGAGCAGGTGATTCGCCATCACGAGCATCAACTACCGGATCTCTATCTCGTACCGGTGGGTCCCGACGACAACGATGAGCGCGAATGACCCTCAGTGAAACTCGGAGTGAATTACAACATCCTGGACGCGTCCCGGCGCTTCATCTTCAACGAATTTGAGAATTTTGTTCATCACCCGCTCGCCGTGCTCCCGGCTATTTGAGACCATGGCGGCACCCAGTTCGGCGAAAGTAAGACTATTGTGAAGATCAACTTCGCTCATACTCACGCGAAAACGCCGAATCACTCGATCCCGCAAACTGAGAACCATTCGGCGCTTCTCCTTGATCGAGCCGGTGTCCGGTAGCTCGATCGTCAGTTGCATCATGCTGACAACCATCATTGAGGACGCTATTCTGAGTCTCCGGGATCGCGGTCGTCCGGCGCCTGATCCTCTCTCGCACGGTCCTCGCGCCCGCGATCCTCTTGTACCTGGTCTTCGAGAAGATCCGAGAAATCATCCATCTTCAGATCGCTCATGGCTGAGAGACCGGCCTCCGATCGATCCTTCATAGGCAGAAAGTAATGATTATACGCGCCGGCGAGGCGAAATACTTCATCTCCCGCCAACTGCGGCGGAATACGGACTTGCAGATTATAGCCGTGTTCGTTCATCCCACGCTCCATTACGTGAATCGGATCGCTGACCGTTGCGGCGAAGTGCGGACCGTAGATGAACAGAAACACGGCTATCGTGGCTACGATGAGGACGAAGTAGAGAAGACTCTCCCGTGCCTGCGCGCGGTTCAACGGCCTGAGGTCGACGAAAACACCGATATCGTTCGAGGTTACGTACGTGAAATCGGCCGGCCCGAAGTACTCGCGATAAATCTCGTTAACATAGCGTGAATAGCGCGTCTGCGCTCCGTCGCGAACGATGAGTATCGCGCTGTCGTGTTCGGCGAAACGTTCAAGCGACTGACGACGATCCTCAGAAGCGAGGCCTTCCTCTTCGACGAATCGTGCCACACCGAGAGCTCCGTCCCGGAAATCGCTATCAAGTCCCGGCAGATCAACGAAAACATCCACCATAGCCGCGGAGAAGACAACGAACACGAAGATGCTGACCGCGAGAGTGGTAATGCGCGATACGTGCCGCTGTGCCATCGTTGAGTCGGCAT
>PUOG01000283.1 GCA_003552745.1 Spirochaetaceae bacterium | reverse complement strand
ATTTGGTTCGAACGATGAGTATAATACGCGCGGATATGCACGAGCAAACCGGGGACAGAGAGATCGAGAAGAAGAGCGCGGTCGTGGCGGTGATCGGGCGGCCGTCGGTCGGCAAATCGACGCTCATGAACCGAATCTGCGGCTACAAGATCTCGATCGTAACGCCGGTCCCGCAGACGACCCGGAACCGCGTGCGCGGCATCTACACCGACGAGCGGGGACAGCTCGTGTTCATCGATACGCCCGGCTACCACAACAGCGCCAAGAAGTTCAACCGTGCCATGCGCTCGCTGATTTCGGAAGAAGTGGGTGATGCAGACGTCGTGCTGGCGGTCGTCGATCTGTCGAGAGAAGCGGGAGCCGAAGAGCAGGCGCTGCTCGAGGCCGTCCGCCCGCACCTCGACCGGAGTATCGTTGCGCTGAACAAGGCCGATATCGCCGCCCGCCGGCCGGCCGACGCCGCTGCGTCGTTCGGAGAGTTCGCGACCCGTACCGTTCCGGTCAGCGCGGCGCACGGCCAGGGGGTCGACGATCTCGTGCGCGCCATCTTCTCCCTCGCCCCGCCGGGAGAGCTCATGTATCCGTCCGAGTATTACACCGATCAGGAACCGACCTTCCGCGTGGCCGAGGTCGTGCGCGAGCAGGCAATGCTTCGCACCCGTGACGAGCTGCCGCATGCGCTCTACGTCGATGTGCTCGACTTCGGCGTCGGCGGCGACGGCGAGTGCCTGCGCGGTCGGGCGGTAATCTACGTCGAGCGCGAGTCACAGAAAGGTATCGTTGTCGGCGAAGGCGGAAAGATGATTCGAGCGATCCGCCTGGCGAGCCAGAAGGAGCTCGGCGAGATTTTCGAACGGCCGGTCTATCTCGATCTGCGGGTGAAGGTGCACCCGAAGTGGCGACAGCGTGACGAGACGATCAGGAAGCTGGTTCGGTGACCGAGCCGTCGGGCTCGGCGGTAAAAACATCGAATGACCGAGCGGCGAAAATGCCGTCGCCGAGTACGCCGGGAATAGATTCGAGTTCCCGCTCGAGCTCAACCACGTTTGCGGGCTGCGGAAGGCGCACATCGAGCAGATAGTTCCCGTTATCGGTTACGACCGGGCCCATTTTGCCGCTGCCGTGGCGCAGCATCACCTCGAAGCCGCGCTCGAGCAGGTGCGAACGAACCGGTGCGAGTGCGAACGGCACCACCTCGATCGGAATCGGAAAGTTGAGCCCGAGATGCTCCACATGCTTCTCGCGGGTGACCACGATCGCCACGCGGTCGGCGGCGTACGCGCACACCTTCTCGCGCACGAGCGCCGCCCCGCCGCCTTTCGTCACGTGACCGGCGGCATCGACTTCGTCGGCGCCGTCGATCACCACGTCCAGTCGCCCCGCGACCCGCGGATCGGCGAGTGAAGTCGTGGGAATGCCGGCATCGAAGCACTCGAACTCCGACTGGCTCGAGGTCGGCACCGCGAGTATCTCGCGCAGCGAACCATCGGAGAGCGCCGAGGCGATCCTGCGAATAGCCCAGACCGCCGTCGAGCCGGTCCCCATGCCGACGCGCATGCCGCTTTTCACGCAAAGGTCGGCAGCCGCTTCCCCGGCCCGACGCTTGCCTGCCTCGACTCCGTTTCCGGAACTGCCCATCACCTCTTCTCCTTAGGATGGCCCTTGTACGGGTCGAGAATCTCCAACACGGTCGCCCGACCGAGAGTCATGAGAAAGCCGGCCAGCCGCGGGCCTTTCTCCTTCCCGATCAGTACTCGGTAGAGGACGGCGAAGAAATCGGCCGGCTCGAGAGAGTTCGCGCGTGCGATCTCGTAGACGGCGCTCTGAAGACTCTTCTCGTCGTGGCTCTCGAATCGGGTTTCGAGCTCTTCGATGAGGCCGCCGAGCGCCTTACGCTCGGCCTCGGCGAGCTCGACCGGCCGATCGCCGGGCGAACGTAACGTGAAACGGAAATCCTCCGGTGCATGCTTCTGTATCCAGGTCCACGCGCAGCGCGCCCGCACGCGCGCGCGTTCGCGGCTTTCCGCGGACATCCGGTACGCCTCACCGGTCGCCTCGAAACGGTCGAGCGCAGCCTCGATATCGCCGGCGGTGATCAGGAGCAGGTTGCAGAGATGGCGGAACGGAACCTGTACCGGAGGTGTGTGGTCGCCGCCTGCCGCACCCGGCGTCCTCCGCGCAAACGACTCATCGACCTGCGAGAGCTCGTAGATGCGCGACTCCTTCAACCGCTTCTTCTCACCGACCTCTTCGAGACCGTAGTAGATTCGCTCACACCGGTCGTAGTCCTCATAGATCTTGATCACATCGAGATCGAAACTGATGGCGAACTCGGCGTTCGGGCGTGTGCCTGCGAACAGATATCGCACGATCTCCGGCTGGTAGACCTCGAGGACATCGTCGATCGCGATTACCTCGCCGCTCGAGGAGCTGATCTTTCCGCCCATCCCCTTGATGCTGATGAAATCGTACTTGAAGCTGACCGGCGCTTCGTAGCCGTAGACGCGGGCGGCGATCTCGCGCGCCGTGTCGTAACTGCCTCCGGCCGAATGGTGCTCCTTGCCCGCAGGTTCGAAGTCGACACGCTCGTACGCCCAGCGCATCGGCCAGTCGACCCGCCACGGGAGCTTCACGCAGCCGGCGGTGCGGATATCGACGGTTTCGATGCTTCCGGTGTCGTCGCAGCGGTAGGTCAGCATCCATTCGCCGTCCCAGTCGAGGACGGTCGTGTTGTCGCGCTCGTTGAACCGGCTGAATACGGAGACCGGCCACCAGTCGGCCGGAAGCGGCTCGGTGCGGTGTTCGTTCAGGACTTCGCGAATCGTCTCACGCGCGGCGAGTGCGGCACGAATGCCTTCGGCATACGCTCCGCGCCGGTAGCGATCGGCCTGATAGAGATACTCCGGTTCGATGCCGACAAGCGGCAGAACGCTCTCGATACGCTTCTCGTGGGCGCGCGCGTAGCTCCCTTCGTTACCCCACGGGTCGGGGACGCTCGTGATCGGCAGGCGCAGATACTGCTTGAACGCCTCGGGGTCCGGCACATTCGCCGGCACCTTTCGAAAAACGTCGTAGTCGTCCCATGAGTAGATGAAGCGCACCCGCTCGCCGCGGTCACGGATCGCGCGCGCGACGAGATCGACGGTTATGATCTCGCGGAAGTTGCCGATATGAATCGTCCCCGACGGCGTGATCCCCGACGCGCAGGTGAAGTGCGCGCGCGCTCCGGTCGCGGCCGGCTCGGCAGCCCCCCGCTCGGCGACAACGCGTGCGGCGTAGCTGTCCGCCCAATGAGCGGCCTTATTCGTCTGTGCTGCCATCGCTCGGAGTATAGCCGGGGGCGTTCCCGCGGGTAAAGCGCGATGCGGTAGCCGGCGGCGTGCGCATGCGTGAGCGGCGACCGGCGCGCCCGCCCCGCAACACGCAGCCGAAAACGACCGCCGTCCTGATCGCCGTGAGCCGCAAGCCGTCTGCTTTTCGTGGATCGAGTCGTTGTCGCCTCATCAGTACGCGGTAAATGTCGCCGAAGGCGCAACCGATACTCAAGACGTGAGCACCGTGCGCCTGGTAGCATCATCCATCCTTCTGCTCTTCGCCGCCCTCCCGGCACCGGCGTGTGACGATGGAGAGCGCGGAATCGCCGGCTGGTACGGCGCTCGCTTTGCCGGCAATGCGACCGCCTCCGGTGAGCCGTTCGATCCCGATGCGCTGACCGCCGCGCATCGTACGCTACCGCTCGGAAGCGTCGTGGAGGTAACGGACACCGCGAGCGGGGAAAGCGTACAGGTTACGATCAATGATCGCGGGCCGTACACCCAGGGGCGTATCATCGATCTATCGAGGGCCGCCGCCGACCGGCTCGGAATGGTCGAGAACGCAACCGTCGAAGTCGATCTCTGCACTCTCTCGGTGCCCGACAGCGGAGCGGCTGCCGTTGACCGTCGCAATCTCGCCGGCGTCTCGCCGGCGGCCTCGAGCGCTCACTCCGGCGACACTGTTGTACTACAGATCGCCTCGTTCTCGAATCCGGAAAACCTCGAACGCGCCGTGAAGCTCCTCGCCGCCGAGGATATCGAGGTCGAAATCGTTGAGCAGGACGACCTCTATCGCCTGCTCGTCGTCGATATCGCGCCCGAAGATACCCCGGCGCTCATCGAGCAGCTCGAAGCACTCGGCTTTCCGGGAGCTTTTCGCCTCGGCGGAATGCCGCGTGCCGGCCGGTAACCCGGCCCAACTCGGCGGTCCGCCCCACCTCGATACCTTGCTCCATCTGCCGTCCCACGCCCTGATAGACCTTTGACACGCCATCACTGGCCGTCAATAATTACGACACTCTCGGTATTTTCTTATCGATATAGAGGTAGCGACACACCTCAGATAGGTCGCTATAGCTGGGAATAGTGGAGGTCGATTCACGATGGAACAGGCTAAGAGTGTTGCCGGATTGTCCGAATCCGCCGAACCGGCGTCCGACGACTTACTGGTAGTCGACCGTATCGTCGAACGCCATCGCGGAGAACAGGGGGCGCTGATTCCGGTCCTGCAGAAGGCACAACTGGCGTTCGGTCATCTCTCACCGGAGGTAATCGAACGCATCGCAGCCAGACTGGAAATGCCGATCAGCCAGGTTACCGGCGTGGTGACCTTCTACTCTTACTTCACCACCACACCGCGCGGAGAAAACACCGTTCGCGTGTGCCTCGGTACCGCCTGCTACGTGCGCAGCGGGAAACAGGTTCTCGAAGATCTCGAAAAGACGATCGGCGTTTCGGTCGGCGAAACGACCCGAGACCGCTGTTTCACCCTCGAGATCGGTCGATGTTTCGGCGCCTGCGGCCTCGCTCCGGTTGTGATGATCAATGACGACGTCCACCAGCGGGTAAAGTCCACGAGACTCCGCGAGCTGCTCGAGCCGTACAGCTGCTCAAACGGTGGCGAAGCCCGCTCTGACGGCGGGACCGAAGCCGGCACCGGCGCCCGCCCCGAAGCGCAATCGCACACACCGGGAGGATCAGCATGAACGATACAGGAAGCACAAACGGTCTCGATCGCGCCTCGACTCCTCGCAGAGAATCCGGCGCCGCCACCGCCAGGCGGCAGGTCTGCGTCTGTGTCGGCGGCGGATGCCTCGCCTCCGGAAGCGAAGAGGTCCGCGACCGCCTCAAAGAACGGATCCGATCGGCGGGTGCGGACGCGGAGGTTCGCACAGCCGGGTGCCTCGGCCCGTGCGCCTCCGGGCCGGTCGTCACGGTTCAGCCGGACGGTGTGTTCTACCGCAGCGTTGGTCCGGACGACGTGCAGGAGATCGTCGATGAGCACCTCGTCGAAGGGCGGTACGTCGAACGCCTCTGCGAACACGACCCGGTTCGCGACGAGCCGGTGCCCCTTATCGACGACTCGAGCTTCTTCTCACGCCAGACGAAGATCGTGCTTCGTAACTCCGGCACGATCGATCCGGAAAGCATTGACGAATACCGCGATGTCGACGGCTACAGCGGTCTCGACCGTGCGTTGCAGAACATGAGCTCCGATGAGGTTATCGCGGAGTTGAAGACAGCTGGCCTCCGCGGCCGTGGCGGTGCCGGCTTTCCCACATGGCGGAAGTGGCGTTTTACCCGTGATGTCCCCGGAAAGCAGAAGTACGTCGTGTGTAATGCCGACGAGGGCGATCCCGGAGCGTTCATGGATCGCAGCATTCTCGAGGGTGACCCGCACGCAATCATCGAAGGAATGGCGATCGCCGCCTACGCGGTCGGCGCCTCACATGGCTATGTCTACGTGCGCGCCGAGTATCCACTTGCGGTCGAGCGCCTGACGAAGGCGATCGAGCAAGCGCGGGAGGCGGGTATTCTCGGCGAGGCGGTTCTCGGAACGAGCTTCTCGTTCGATCTCGAAATACGGATGGGCTCCGGTGCGTTCGTCTGCGGTGAGGAAACCGCGCTCATGGCTTCAATAGAAGGCAAGCGGGGCGAGCCGCGTCCACGCCCCCCCTTCCCGGCGGTAAAAGGCCTCTGGGGCTGCCCGACGGTACTGAACAACGTGGAGACGTACGCGAATGTACCGGCGATTCTTCGAAACGGCGGCCGGTGGTTCTCCGGGATAGGGACGAAGGAAAGCCCGGGAACGAAGGTATTCGCGCTCGCCGGTGCGGTCCGCAACACCGGACTCGTCGAAGTCCCGATGGGCACAACGCTCGGCGAGCTCATCTACGATATCGGCGGCGGAATACCGGGCGGCAAGTCGTTCAAGGCGGCACAGATAGGCGGACCGTCGGGCGGCTGCATCCCGAAGGAACATCTCTCGGTTCCGCTCGACTACGAGCACCTCACCGAGCTCGGCGCGATCATGGGCTCGGGCGGACTGATCGTGATGGACGACGACGCATGCATGGTCGACGTCGCACGCTTCTTTCTCGAGTTCGTGCAGGAGGAGTCGTGCGGCAAGTGCGCCCCGTGCCGAGTGGGAACCCGGCGGATGCTCGAAATCGTGAATCGAATCTGCGGTGGCGAGGGGAAAGAAGGAGACATCGAACGGCTCGAGCATCTCGGCCGTCAGATTCGCGAGACATCGCTGTGCGGACTCGGCCAATCCGCGCCGAATCCGGTACTCTCCACGATACGGTACTTCAGGGACGAGTACGAGCAGCATATCCGGGAGCTGCACTGCGAAGCGGGAATCTGCCACGCCCTCGTGCGCGCACCGTGCCAGAGCGCCTGCCCGGCGGGAGTCGATGTGCCCGGCTTCGTCTCGCTCGTCGGGGAGAAACGCTTCGCCGAAGCGCTGCGATTGCACCGCGAGCGCAATCCGTTCGCCGCCGTCTGCGCCCGTGTCTGTTTCCATACCTGTGAAGAGAAGTGCCGGAGGGCGCTCTTCGACGACTCGGTGGCTATACGCGCCGTCAAGCGCTTTATGATCGACCAGGAAGTGGTCATCCAGCATCCGGAAGTGCGGGAGAACGAGGAGAACGCTGGCCGCCGCATTGCGATCGTCGGCGGAGGGCCGGCAGGGCTCTCGTGCGGGTACTTTCTCGCCCGCCTCGGCTACCGGCCCACCGTATTCGAGTCCGAGCGCCGCCCCGGCGGCATGCTCGTCCAGACGATTCCCGCCTACCGTCTGCCGCGCGAAACCGTCGCCCGGGAAATCCGCATGATCGAGCAACTCGGCGTGCACATAGAGACCGAGACCGCACTCGGTCGTGACTTCACGCTGCAGGGGCTGCGCGATGAGGGCTACGACGCGGTTTTCCTCGGCGTCGGAGCGCCGGGAGGCGTGAAATGCCGAGTAGGCGGCGAAGACGCCGACGGCGTTCACCAGGCGATCGACTTCCTGCGCGAGTACAACACGCGCGGAAGCGTTCACGTGGGGCGGAAGGTAACGGTCATCGGCGGAGGCAATGCGGCGGTCGATGCCGCACGCACCGCCGTCCGGCTCGGCGCCGAGTCGGTGACGATCATCTATCGGCGCACCCAGGCGGAGATGCCGGCATACGACGAGGAGATTGAAGCGGCGATCGAAGAGGGAGTCGTGCTCCGCTGCCTGACCCAACCGGTCGAAATAGTCACCGGTGATGATGGGGCGGCATGCGCGCTTCATTGCGCGCCGATGACCCTCGGAGAGTTCGACCGCAGCGGCCGCCGGCGCCCGACCAGCTCCGGAACCGATCAGTTCACCATCGAAACCGATCAAGTGCTCGTCGCCATCGGGCAGAGTCTGAACGTGCGCGGGACCGTCGGCGACCTACGAGTCGATGTGAACGACGACGGCTTCATCGCCGTCGATCCGTTGACCGGTCAAACCAGCGTCCCGTGGCTCTTCGCGGGGGGCGATGTGGCCACCGGTCCCGACTCGGTTGTCGGAGCGATCGCAGCCGGAGAGCGCGCCGCGGTCGGAATCGACTACATGCTGACCGGAGCCGATCACGCATTCTGGAGGGATGAATGGACGCCCGATACCGAGTTCGACCCGAACAGCGACCCGGTCCCCTTCGCCCGGGCGTCGATCACGACGATGCCGGTTGACCGGAGAAAATACACCTTCGACGAGGTCGAACAGCCCTGGATAGAGAGCGTCGCGCTGCGCGAATGCGCTCGCTGCCTGCGGTGCGATTACGGAAAGAAGCCGATTCGGAAGGAGCTGCACTATGCCAACCGTTAATGTGAATGGACGAGACGTTTCGGCGCGAAGTGACTGGAGCGTGCTGGAGGCCGCTCAGGAGGCCGGCTACGAGATACCGACTCTCTGCAAGATGGAGGGGTGCTCGCCGCTCGGAGCGTGTCGCGTCTGCATGGTGGAGATCGAAGGTCGCGACCGGCTACAGGCTGCCTGTTCGACACCGGCATCCGAAGGGATGGTGGTTCGGACCAATACCCCGAAGGTGCGGGAAGCGCTACGCACGGTCGTGGAACTGCTGCTGAGCGAGCACGAAGGCCTCTGCGTCTTCTGCGATCGCGACCAGGACTGCGAGCTGCGCGAGATCGCCGGCAATCTCGGTATCCGTGCAAACCCGTACGAAGGAGCCAAGCCGGAACGCAAATTCGACGATAGCGTGCCCGGCATCTTTCGGGATACCGGGAAGTGCATCAAATGCCGCCGCTGCGTGCAGATCTGCAACGATGTGCAGGGCCTCGGCGCGATCTTCCCCCAGGGACGCGGCTACGACACGGTTATCGGACCGGCGTTCGGCCGGTCGCTCTCCGAAGTCCCCTGCGTACAGTGCGGACAGTGTGCGGCCGTCTGCCCGGTCGGCGCGATCGGTGAACAGAATCAGATCGATGAAGTCTGGGCCGCGCTGGCAGATCCGCGAAAGAGTGTGATCGTTCAGACCGCTCCGGCGATCCGCGCCGCGCTCGGCGAATGCTTCGGCTATCCGCCGGGAACGCTCGTGACGGGAAAGATGAATGCCGCATTGCGTCGCATGGGCTTCCACGGCGTGTTCGAGACCAACTTCGCCGCCGATCTTACGATTATGGAGGAAGGCACCGAGCTTCTCGGCCGCCTT
>PUOG01000317.1 GCA_003552745.1 Spirochaetaceae bacterium | reverse complement strand
CCGTTCGGCTTGACATCAAGCTCGGTGCCTCCCAAGCTGGACGGCTCAAAGGAGACCGTACCAGTGACTGACGAGATGAGAGCCGCCGCGGAAGCTTCGATTGCACGGATCATCGCAGCGCGCGAATGGGAACAGCCGGAAATCGTTGCCCGCGGACGCGAGCCGGCGAGAGCGAGCTTCTACCCGGCGCATGAGCCGGCAAGCGCGTTGAGCCTCGAGTCGAACGACTCGAGGTGGATACACCGGCTCGACGGCGAATGGGAGTTTGAGCTGCTCGACCGACCCGAGCTTCTGACTGCCGAACACGTGCTCCCGGCGACCGCGACGAACCATCTCCCCCATTCCATTGAAGTCCCGGGGAACTGGACGGTGCAGGGCTTCGATCGACCGCACTACACGAACGTCGTGATGCCGTTCGAGCACAAACCGCCGCGCGTTCCGAAAGAGAATCCGACCGGCGTCTATCGTCGCGACATCGAGCTGCCGAAGGGGTGGGATGGACGGCGCACCATCCTGCATGTCGGCGGCGCCGAGAGCGTGTACTATCTCTTCGTAAACGGGCGCGAGATCGGCTACGCCACCGATACGCGACTACCCTCGGAGTTCGATCTTACCGACTACCTGATCTCGGGGTCGAACTCGCTCGCGATCGTCGTAATCCGGTGGTCCGCCTCGAGTTTCGTCGAGGATCAGGATCAGTGGTGGATGGCCGGTCTCTATCGCGATCTCTATCTGATCTCCAGAGAGAGTATTTCCATTGATGATGTGTCGGTCGTCGCCGAGCAGGTTGAGCCGGCAGGTGAATCGAGCGAAGCCGGCGATACCGGCCGCTCCGGATACATCACGGTCACCGCGAAACTGGGGGGTCGTCCCGACGTCTCAAACCCGGCAGCCGACCTGCTCGACGGCTGCACCGTCCGCGCGCGCGTGTACCGTGCCGGAGAGCGTGATGCCGCCCGCGAGCTGCCGGGCGTGCGCCCCGTTGCCGCCGGCGTGCCGTCGGCCGGCGATCAGGACGGCAGCTCGCACGGTGAAGAGGCTACCGTTGCCTTCAAAAGCTCGTACCGGGACGGTTCACATCACGCTCAGATTCGCCTGCACTGCGCGGACATCGAGCTCTGGTCGCCGGAACGTCCGGTGCTCTACACCGTGCTGCTGACACTGTGTATCGGTGAGCGCGAGGTCGAGCACATCGCCGTGCGCACCGGCTTTCGTACCGTGCAGATCACCGACCGACAGCTTCTCATAAACGGCAAGCCGGTGATTATCCGCGGGGTCAACCGCCACGAGCACCACGACCGCCTCGGCAAGACGCTGACCCGCGAGAGCATGCTGGACGACATCCGCCTGCTCAAGCAGTTCAACTTCAATGCGGTGCGTAACTCGCACTATCCGAACGACCCGCGCTGGTACGAGCTCTGCGACGAGTACGGCATTCTGGTCATGGACGAGGCGAATATCGAGTCGCACCACTACTACGACCAGATCTGCCGTGACGAGAGATACCAGGCGGCCTTTCTCGCACGGGTCAGTCGAATGGTGCTGCGCACGCGAAATCACCCGTGCATCTTCGCGTGGTCGCTCGGGAACGAGAGCGGCTACGGATCGAATCACGACGCGGCCGCCGCCTGGGTTCGCCGGGTCGACCCGACTCGTGCTTTGCACTGTGAGGGCGCGATGCATCCGGAGTGGGGACAGCCGGGGCGCGTCTGGTCCGGCGGCCACGCGGTCAGCGACTTCATCTGCCCGATGTACCCTGAAATTGCGGACGTTGAGCGCTGGGCGCAGACGACCGATGACTATCGGCCGTTCATCATGTGCGAGTACTCGCATGCGATGAACAACAGCAACGGAAGCCTCTCCGACTACTGGGAGCTCATCGACCGCTATCACGGCCGCAACGGAGGACTGCAGGGCGGGTTCATCTGGGACTGGGTCGATCAGGGGCTGTTGAAGCGCACCGAAGACGGGCGCGAGTACTGGGCATACGGCGGCGACTTCGGCGACGAGCCGAACGACGCCGACTTCTGCATCAACGGTCTGATCTGGCCCGATCGCACGCCGCATCCGGCGATGTGGGAGTTCAAGAAGGTTGCGCAGCCGTTGCGCTTTTCGGCCGTCGATGCGGCCGCCGGTCGCATTACTATCGAGAACCGGCGCGATTTCACCGACACCGGCGATCTCGTGTTTCGCCGGCAGCTCGCGGTGGACGGGACGGTCGTTGCCGAAGCGGAGGTTGATGTTGATCCGATCGCACCCGGGCACTCGCGCGAGGTTCGCCTGCCGGTCGTGCGGCCGCCGATGTCCGCGGGGAGCGAGGCGGCGCTCACCATCTCCGCGTCCACGCGCGGGGAGCATGGACTTCCCGCGCGGCGGCTCGCGGCGGAAGCCTCGACCGCTGCCGGCGCCGGGAAGCGTAGCGCCGATGCCGCTGACAGCGGTGCGGCTGCTGCCGGCGGTGAGGTAGACCGCTTCCCCGCGATGATCCCGGCCGGTCATGAGACCGCCTGGGAGCAGTGGGTGTTGCCGTGGGACGGCACCGACTCGAGACCCGAGTTGCACGGCGCCGTGGCAGTCGTCGCCACTGGGGCCGAGGATTCAGGCGGGGAGTCCCGCCGGTCGATCAGCGTTGATCACGCGCTCGGTACGTTCCAGTTCGCCGACGGGTTTCTCGCCGGCTGGCGGCGCGACGGCGCCGATCTTCTCCGTTCGCCGCTCCGCCCGAACCTCTGGCGTGCTCCGACCGACAATGACGGCATCAAGGTCCGCTCGCGGGGCCGCGATCACACGCTGCGCAGCTGGCTGGATGCCGGCCTCGATTCGCTGCGAGTCGAATGCGAGCGCTTCGACGAACCGGCCGAGGAGGGCGACGGGACGCTCACCGCAAAAGGTCGTTACCTCGTCACCGGCAAAGCGGGAGACATCGCGACCTTCGATATCGATTATCGTTTCACATCGCACGGAACCGTTTCGCTGGCAGTCACTGCGGAGATCGGCGATCTCGTGCCGGAGCTGCCGCGCCTCGGAGTCGTGACCGAGCTCACCGACGCGTACGACAGCGTAGAATGGTACGGTCGTGGGCCGCACGAAAATTACCGTGACCGGAGAGCGGGCGCCCGCCTCGGCCGATACCGCGAAACGGTTGCCGGCCGTTACGTTCCGTACATCATGCCGCAGGAAAACGGGAACGCGTGCGATGTCCGCTGGGTTTCGCTTCATGCGGCCGGTCTTCGTCGACCGGGGGAGGGGTGCTCCTCCATTCGCTTCGTCTTCCCGGAGCCGATGGAGTTCTCGGTCGCGCATCATCGCGACGACGACCTGTACCAGGCGCTGCACACCTGTGACGTTCCCGATCGCGATATCACCGTTCTCTCCCTCGATTACCGGCAGCGCGGTCTCGGAACGAATAGCTGTGGCCCCGACACGCTCCATCGCTATCGCGTTCTACCGGGCACGTACCGGTTCGGGATTATTATCGGGAGCCGCTCGTCCGACACGTGAATCACGATTCGACCGCCATCGTGGCTCCTCGGAAAGCCGAAGAACAAGAAGCGAGAGGATCGCCTGCCGAAGGGCGAGAGCAGGCGAGCGTGTATGACTCGCAGGGTACGGTCACCAGGCGATCCTCGAGCCGAACAGGCGGCGCTCAGCGGACACCGAAGTTATGGATCCGGCCACCAGAGAACGGTACGCGGTCCGTTCGACGGTAAGAGAACCGACACTTCGGCGGAATTTGTTGCCTTCGGACGCACTTTTCTGTTGACACGACGCGCGTATTGTATCAACATACCAGTGTATTAGTGATATAATACAGACATGAAAGAGGCAAACGAGGTCATCGTGGCGAAAGACAGGCGCTCTATAGAGATCGTGCTCGATCCCGGAAGCGGAATTCCGTACTACCGCCAGATCATACTCCAGATCGAGATGGCGGTTGCCGACGGCCGACTGAAGCCGGGGTCGCAGCTCCCGACCGTCCGCGGGCTCGCCGTGGACCTGCAGGTTAATCCAAACACCGTCGCGCGGGCGTACAACGAACTGGAGATCCGTGGGCTGGTCAGCACACAGCACGGAACCGGGACATTCATCAGCGACAAGGAGATCGCTTTGTCGGATACCGATCGCGAACAGGTTCTATCGCAATTGGTGCGGGGCTTCGTGAGTCAGGCCGCATCGTACGGATTCACCGTACAGGATCTCGTTGAATACCTCAGCGCCTACCATGAGGAGGGGGAGAGATGAAACTCTTCGGATCGAAGCGCAGCACCGCAGACCGAAGCGAACTGCGTCGCAGCGAGACGAACCGCAACAAGGCAAACCGCGGCACGCTCCATATTCCGTCTCCCAGACGTCCGACACATTTCGCGATGTCCACTCTCTCGGCGCTCACACTCGTCGCGTTTCTGGCATTGGGAGCGGTGGTCCAGGTTCTCTTCGACGGTGTACCGCCGGTGGAGGCAGTCGGTGCGCTCGGCGCGGCGGTGGTCGGTGGTGCTGTAGTCATCGCGATCCTTCCGTTGTGGCCGATCGTGCTCGCGGTCATCGTCGCGGTCTGGGCGGCGGTTGGTCCGATCGCCGACGGTGCGATGGCGCCCGCGCTCGCGATAGTCAGCGCCGGACTTCTTGTCGCTCCCACCATTCAGATCGTGCAGCAGTGGGAGCGAGCGCTGGTCTTTCGTCTCGGCCGTTTTCATCGCACGCTCGAACCGGGCCCACACTTTCTGTTACCGGTACTCGATACGATCGTCGCACACGTGGACATGCGCATACGGGTAACCGACTTCTCCGCCGAACGATCGGTTACACGGGACACCGTTCCGGTACATGTCGACGCACTCGCCTTCTGGATGGTGTGGGACGCCGAGAAGGCTATTCTGGAGGTGGAAAAGTACCGCGACGCGGTGACGCTCTCGGCGCAGGCGGCGCTCCGTGACAACATCGGACGAAACGACCTTTCGAAGCTGCTCAGCGAACGGGAGCGTCTCGGATCGGAGATCCAGGAGATTCTCGACCGAAAGACCAGCCCGTGGGGGATCACCATCCTTTCGATCGAGTTCAAGGAGGTGCTTCTGCCGAAGGAGCTCGAGGATGCTCTGAGCCGCAAGGCGCAGGCCGAGCGCGAGCGTCAGTCGAGAGTCATTCTCAGTTCGGCCGAGGTGGAGATCGCCGAGAAGTTCGAGGAGGCCGGAAGGCGATACGAGCAGAACCCGACCGCGTTCCAGCTGCGTGCGATGAATATGGTCTACGACGGCATGAAGCAGAACGAGAACATGATGCTGATACCGAGCTCGGCACTCGATTCGATGAATCTCGGAACGACGCTCGGAGCGGCGGCGCTTCGAAGGACTGCGGAGACCGATTCCAGCGACTTGCCCGACGACGCAAAGTCGGGGACGACCGGCCATCACACGGCCGAGAACCAGGAGAGCAGAAATGATCACGATTAACGATGTGCATAAAGAGTATATCGACGGTGAGACCCACGTTCGCGCCCTGCGCGGTGTGTCGATCGATATCGAATCCGGGGAGTTTCTCTCGATCGCCGGACCGTCCGGATCGGGCAAGACCACTCTGCTGAACATCATCGGCTGCATAGACAGCGCCGACAGAGGAGATATCGATATCGACGGCGATCGTGTTGGAGGCAAGAGCAAGAAGGAGCTCACAGAGATTCGCCGCGCGAAGATCGGGTTCGTCTTTCAGAACTTCAATCTCATACCGGTGCTCACCGCGTACGAGAATGTTTCCATGGCGCTGTCGCTGCTTGGTGTTTCCGACGAGGAGAACCGCGAGCGCACGATGAGCCTGCTCGCGGAGGTCGGACTGGAGGGCATGGAGCATCGGAGGCCTTCGCGGCTGTCCGGCGGACAGCAGCAGCGCGTAGCGGTCGCACGTGCGCTCGTCAAGGATCCGTTGATCGTGCTCGCCGACGAGCCGACTGCCAATCTCGACTCCGAGACCGGTGAGGCGATACTCAAGCTGATGCAGGAGATCAACCGCAACCGCGGAACGACCTTCATCTTCTCGACGCACGACCAGATGGTCATGGATTACGCCGACCGGCTCTGCCGGCTGCACGACGGGCTGATAGAGAGTGACGAGCGAAGGAGCGCATAATCATGAGTGCTCGATCGTATCGGACCGGGCGCACCCGCGGAGGATTCTTTCTCGCGCTTGCGTTCAAAAACCTGTCCCGACACAGGCGCCGTACGGTAATCACGTCCATCGCGATCGCCTTCGGCGTGGCGACGTTCATCTGGATGTACTCGATTCTCGATGGTTTCGAGGCGGAGAACGATCGCAACATGTCGCGATACGAGACCGGCGATGCGGCAATCATGGCGTCAGGCTACTGGGACGAGCGGGACACCTTTCCACTCGATATGCCGGTCGAGCGCACGGACGATATTCTCTCGCAGCTGGACGACGAGGGGATTCCCGCCGCCCCGCGTATCGCATTTCGCGGGGATCTCATCGTTCGCTACGACCCGTTTCCCGAGGACGGTTCTCTGCAGCGCCTTTTCTACGGGATTGATGTGGAGCGCGATTCGGACGTTTTTGCACTGTCGGAAGCGATCGAGGAGGGGCGCTTTCTCGAGCCCGGAGCAGAGGAGGTTATCATCGGACGCTGGCTCGCCGACCGGCTCGGCGCGGAGGTCGGCTATCCGATCTCAGTGACAACGCGGACGAGGGACGGCTTCCACCAGATTATGGACCTGGAGATCGTCGGCATCTTCAATACTTCGAACCCGATTCTCAACCGTAACCACGCATTCCTCCCGCTCGAAGTCGCCGATGAGTACCTCGAGATGCGCGGTGCGGTCACCGGTATCTTTCTCTCATTGCCGGGCACGCTGCCCGCGCAAACCGATCCGGAGCCGGTGCGCGCGCTTCTCTCCGACCACGAGGGGGTGGAAGTTCTCGATTTTCACCGGCTGAACGAGGACTTCGCCGAATTCATGGAATTCGAGAACGCCGGAGCGACGATCGTTCTCATGCTGCTCGCCATCATCGCGATAGTCGGGATCTCCAACACGATGCTCATGTCGGTGCTCGAGCGTGAGAACGAGATCGGCATGATGCGCGCACTCGGCGTGCGCGACGGAGAGATCCGGTGGATGTTCGTGTTCGAGGCGGCCGGGATCGGTGCTCTCGGAGCGATCGGCGGGCTGATTTTCGGCGCCCTAGCGGTCTGGCACTCGGTAGCGATCGGAGTCAACTTCGGCGCGCTAATGGAGGGTGTGGAGATGGACCTGCGCTTCGACGATGTGCTGTACGGCGTGTGGGATCTCCCCACGATGCTCTTGACGGCGATTTTCGCAGCGGTCATCGCCGGTATCGTCGCGCTCGTGCCGGTCCGACGGATGCTCCGGCGCCGGATCACCGACTCGCTACGTCACTCGTAAGGGGCACGATATGAGCATTCCACGAATAGCGTTCAGAAACGTCTTCCGAAACGGACGGCGCAGCCTGTTGTCGATCATCGCGATTGCCGTGGCCGCCTTTTCGATCACCATGCTCTTTTCGGTGCTGGAAGGAATAAAGGTGGATGTCCGGCACAATGCCTGGAACTACGAGACCGGTGAGGTGCGCATACGCAATGCCGACTTCGACCGCTACGAGCATCTCAATCCGACGCAGTACGTAGTGCCTGAATACCGGCAGATCGTCGATCTCCTGCACGAACGACCTCGCGTATCGCAGGTCAGTCCGCGCATCAATATTCCGGCCGGTGCGTTCCGCGACGGCCGGCAGATTGCCGCTCGTGGAATCGGAATCGATCTGGAGCTGGAACGGAGGTATCAGGATCTCGAGAGCATAGTAGCGGAAGGCCGGCTACCGGAAGCCGGTACGAGCGAAGCGATCCTCGGGCGAACGCTTGCGCGAGATCTCGGTGTCGAATTGGGCGGTCAGGCGACATTCCTGACTCAGACGAGACTTCGCACATCGAACGCGTTCACGGTCGATGTGGTCGGTCTTGCGGAGTTTCCGATCCCGGCTCTCAATCAGTCGGTGTTCATGCTTCCGATCGAATCCGCGTCGCGCTACCTGCGAATGCAAGGCGGTGTGAGCGAGATTCTCGTCAAGAGCGATAATGGTGATCTCGAAGCGCTCCTGTCGGACGTGCGCGAGGTGGTAAAGGACCGTGAGAGCGCCACGTTGAACGTGACCCCATGGACCGAGGTCAGCGGGGGATGGGCATACCTTCAGATGGCCGACGCGGTCTACATGATCGTTGCGCTGGTCTTTTTCATTCTCGGGAGCACGGTCGTGATTAACACGACGATGATGACCATCCACGAACGTACGCTCGAGATCGGCACGCTCGGGGCGATGGGCATGCGAGGAAGCGAGCTGGTGCGGCTCTTTTTCAACGAGGCGGCGTATCTCGGACTGGCCGGCTCGTTGATCGGAGTTCTGGCGGGAATCGGTGTTACGATTCCGCTGCAGGAAATCGGAATCGACTTCGGAGAAGCGATGGATATGGCGAACATGGACATCTCCGCGGTGCTCTATCCGGTGCTCAATCTGCGATCGACTCTCTTCGTATTCTTCTACTCGTCGGTAGTGGCGATGATCGCGTCGGTCTTCCCGGCGAGGCGAGCGGCGCGGCTGAAACCGGTGGAGGCGCTGCGGGATTAGGAGCTTGTCGGACTTCACTTCGGAATTGAATATTATTCAATTCTGCCCACATGTCCGACAAGCTCCTAGAGTTTAGCGGGGGTGATGTTCAGGCCCCGGGGGTGGCGTGGTTACCGTACCGTGCTGCAGGGACCGCAGAGAACATCAACCAGATTTGAAACCTGAAAGCCAGGAGAGGATTCATATGAAACATCGTAATCGTTTTTTCCAGACTGTAACGATCGCAGTGGCCTTGGTGCTTACGTTGCTCGTTCTCGTGCCGTCGGTGACGGCGAACGAGCTGACCGCCGAGGAGATCATCGAACGGATGGAGGAGAATCAGACGCACTCCACAAGCATCATGGAGGGGCGGATGATTATCACCGACCGTTTCGG
>PUOG01000322.1 GCA_003552745.1 Spirochaetaceae bacterium | reverse complement strand
GTCGGCACAGCGTACGTAGCTTCGTTATGCGCCGGGCGAGAATGAACAAGCTGCATCGCCGTGCGATTGAACGGCTCTCTCCGGTGTACGTTCTGCAACCGTCTGCCGACGGCACCGAGTCGCTTTTCGGTGCTTTCGAAGGCGTCGAATGTCGAAAGCGCGTTTTCGAGATCGGTTTCGGAATGGGGTATGCGACGGCCGAGTTCGCCGCCTCCCAACCTGAAGTCTGTCTGCTCGGTTCGGAGGTCTATCCACCGGGAGTCGGCAAGCTGCTCTCGGAGATCGAACGGCTCGAGTTGCCGAACGTGCGGATCGTCCGGGAAGACGCGGTCGAAGTGGTCGAGTGCGGTATCAGGAACGGCGAGCTCGACGGCGTGCACATCTTCTTTCCTGATCCGTGGCCGAAGAAGCGCCACCACAAGCGAAGACTCGTGACTCCCGAGTTCGTGGCGACTCTTACCCGCAAACTGAAACCGGGTGCGTACCTCTACATCACCACCGATTGGGAAGAGTACGCACACGTGATTGCGAAGGCGCTCTCGGCCGAAAAGGAGTTGTGGAATCCGGATCCGCTTGCCGAAGGCTCACCGTTCAGCCGGCCGCGGTCGTGGCGGCCGCAAACGGCATTCGAGCGCAAAGGCATAGCCAAAGGCCACATTGTGCGCGAGTTCTACTACGTACGCCGAGCGCCGGAGTAGTAGGCGCTCGGCGAATCGTAGTTGCGCTTGAGACCTCATGCGTTGACCGGCTCGGTCGCCTGCTTCTTTATGTCTTCGGCAACTTTCCCGGCGGCCGGAGCGTAGTGGTCGAAGCTGACCTCGAAGCTCCCGGTGCCGCTCGTGATGGATCGAAGGTCGGTCGCATAGCGCAGGAGCTCCGCCTGCGGTACCTGCGCGAGAACTTCGATTATTCCGCCGCCGAGCTGCTCCTGGCCCTGTACACGGCCCCTGCGACTGCTGAGATCGCTCAGCACGTCGCCGAGGTACTGCTCCTCGATGAACACACGGAGGTTCATGACCGGTTCGAGGAGCGTCGGGGAAGCTTTGGACATCGCATCCTTCATTGCGCCTTTCGCGGCCATCTTGAATGCCATCTCGGAGCTGTCGACCGAATGCTCCTTGCCGTCGACGAGCGTAATGCCGACATCGACCGCGGGGAATCCGGCGACGACCCCTTCCTCCATCGCTTCCTTGAGACCCTTCTCGATTCCGGGGATAAAGCCCTTACTGATCGCCATTCCCCGAATCGCGTTTTCGAATTCATACTGTTCGCCGCGTTCGAGCGGACGGATCTGGATCGATACCTCTCCGAACTGGCCGTGCCCACCGGACTGTTTCTTGTGGCGGTATACAGCATCAGCCGGTTTCGAAATGGTCTCACGATAGGCGACCTTCGGCACGCGAGTCTCGACCTCGATCCCCTGCGCCTCGCGGATGCGGTCGAGTACGAGATTGAGGTGCAGCTCACCCATCCCGGAAAGCACCGACTCTTTCGTCTCCGGGTTGAACGTCAGGTGAATCGTGCGATCCTCCTCGGTAACGCGTTGAAGGGCGGTTGCGAGCTTGTCCTCGTCTTTTTTGCTTCCTACCTCGATCGCGACCGAGTATACCGGCTGCGGGAGCGCGAGCGGACGATAGGTGACCGGCTTGCTCTGCGAGCAGAGCGTATCGTTCGTGTGTACCGACTGCAGCTTGGTGATGATCCCGAGGTCGCCCGCGGCAACATTACTTACCTCTTCGAGTCTCTTTCCGACCGCGGTATAGATCTTGCTCGATTTCTCTTTTTTTCCCTCACGTTGGTTGTAGAGCTCGCTCTCCGAAGCAAGCGTCCCCGTGACCACCTTGAAGAAGCTGAGCTTACCCGAGAACTGGTCGATCATAGTCTTGAAGCAGAAGCCGGAAAAATCGCCGTCGGGCGAGACCGGAACCTCTATCTCGTTCTCGCTTGCATCGGTCGCCGTTTCGACCGTGGCGCTCGGGCTCGGGGCTTCGCCGGCGAGGAAATCGAGCAGTGCGGCTGCGCCGCTGCCGACGCTTGCCGATCCGCAGAGCACCGGAACGACGCGGTTGTCACGAAGCCCCTCCATAAGTCCGCGGCGGACCTCGTCGTCGGTGAGGGTCTCTTCGGTCAGGAATTTCTCGGTTAACTCATCATCGCCCTCGGCCGCCGATTCGATCATGACCGGACGATAACGGTCGACGATCTCCTTGCAGTCGTCCGGCATGTCGCTCCCCGACTCTTTCTTCTCTTTACCGGGCGCCGGATAGAACTTCTGGTTCACCAGGTCGATGACACCTTTGAAACTCGATCCGCTGCCGACCGGAACCACGACCGGAACGAGCGGCTTCTGAAACTTGGAGTTCAGATCCTCGATGGCGGCGTCAAAATCTGCCTTCTCGTCGTCCATGAACGAAATGAACACCGAGCGCGGTTTATCACGATCGTCGAGTCGGCGCCAGAGCTTAATCGTTTCGATCTGTACCCCGGAGCGACTGTCGACAACCATGACCGCGCTTTCGCACGCGCGAAATGCGGCGACTACCTCGCCGACGAAGTCGGCGGTACCCGGCGTGTCCAACAGATTGAGCTTGCTCTCGTTCCACTCGAGCGACGCGAGGACCGAGTGGATGCTCGCTCCGTGCTGACGCTCCTCGTCAGTGTAGTCACTGACGCTCTTCCCGCTCTCCACCGGTTGCGGGGTATCGATCCGTCCCGCTGCGAAGAGCATCTGCTCGAGCAGAGTCGACTTGCCGGTGAATCCGTGTCCGGCGATAGCAACATTCCGTATTCTGTCCGTAGTTACACCCATATGAGCCTCCAGCGTTTCGCAGATGATAAGCCGTCGAATTTCGTAGTGTCAACGAAACCGGCAGCCGCCGCGACCTCATCAATCGGCTTTGCGCTCGAAGTGGCTGAACTCCATCGCGTACGTACCGCGTCCTTGTGTCGTGCTGCGCAATGCCGTTGAATAGCCGAACATCGCCGCGAGTGGCGCCGTCGCGCGGATATGCTCCACACTCGGCTTGCTCTCCACGCTCTGGACAACCCCACCGCGGGTGGTAATCCCCTGTATGACGTCTCCCATGAACTCCTGGGGACACATCACATCGACCTTCATGATCGGTTCGAGGAGAATTGGGCCTGCCTTCTCGCATGCCGCATCGAATCCCATCGAAGCACTCGCCTCGAATGCGAACTCCGTCGAGGTCTGCTCGTCGTACCGGGCATCGACCAGTGTCACGCCGACATCGATCGCCGGATATCCGAGGACGATGCCGGATCCGAAACCACCCTCGACACCGCGTTTAACCGCATCCTGGAACACCCGCGGCAGCTGTTCCTCGCTTATCTTTGAGGTGAACACGTTCCCGGATCCGCGCTTCAGCGGCTCAACGCGCAGCGTAACGGTGGCGGTGTTTTCCTTTCCGGCGATCAGTTTGCTGAACTCCTCGGTGTGCTCGATCGTTTTGGTGACACTCTCGCGGTAGGTAACCTGCGGCTTACCGATTTTCGCATCGATGCCGAAGTCTTTGACGATCCGGGTGACGAGCACCTCGATGTGCAGCTCACCCATGCCCCGGATAATAAGCTCGCCGGTGTCCTCATCCTCCCTGCTGAAGAAGGTCGGATCCTCGAGACTGAGCGTCGCAAGTACCTGCTTCAATCGGTCGCGCTCGCTGAGCGACTTCGGTTCGATTGCCACCGAAATCACCGGCTCGGGGAAGTGCATTCGCTCGAGTATGATGGGGAAGTCCTGCTGTCCGATCGTATCGCCGGTTTGCGCGAACTTGAGCCCGACCACTACCGCGATATCTCCCGCCACCACCTCGGAAAGCTGTTCGCTCCGCGCGGCGTGCATGCGCAGAATACGGTTGAGCCGCTCTTTTTTCTTTTTGTCGATGTTCTGTACCGCCGTACCTGCCTTGAATTTCCCCGAATAGACGCGGATGAAGGAGAGCGTACCGCTTTCCCGCTCGCTCTGAATCTTGAAAACCAGCGCGAGCGGCTTTCCGTCGATGCTGTGCTCGATGTGCACCTCTTCGTCGGTGTGGGCGTGATGGCCGACGATCGGCGGGAGATCCTCCGGCGCCGGCAGGAAGTTCACGACTCCGTCGAGAAGCGGCTGTACCCCCATGTTGCGAAGAGAAGCCCCGCAGTATACCGGCACGATCGTACCGGCGATTGTCTGCTCGCGAATTGCCGCGATCAGCCGATCGAGCGGAACATCACCTGTCTCCAGATAGAGCTCAGTCAGCTCGTCGGAGGTCGCGGTGACCGAATCGAGCAGCTTTTCGCGCCATTCTTCGGCGCGTTCGCGCTGGGCGGCGTCGATCTCCTGTTTGGTCATCTCGAACCCGAGACTCTCGCGGTCCCAATGGATCTCCTGCATCGACAGCAGATCGATAACACCGGTGAACTTGTCCTCCGCACCGATCGGAACCTGCATCGGCACCGGATTCGCCGCGAGTTTCTGCCGCATGTTGTCGATGACCATGAAGAAGTCAGCGCCGATGCGATCCATTTTGTTTACGTATGCGATGCGCGGAACCTCGTAGCTGTCGGCCTGATGCCAGACCGTCTCACTCTGCGGCTCGACACCACCGACAGCATCGAAAATCGCAATCGCGCCGTCGAGAACACGCAAGCTTCGCTCGACTTCGGCGGTGAAGTCGACGTGCCCCGGAGTATCGATGATGTTGATCTGGTTTTCTTTCCAGAAGCAGGTGGTCGCAGCGCTCGTGATCGTAATCCCACGGTCCTGCTCCTGCTCCATCCAGTCCATCGTCGCACTCCCGGTATCGACCTCGCCGATCCGGTGGCTTTTGCCCGTATAGTAGAGTATCCGCTCGGTTGTCGTGGTTTTCCCGGCATCGATATGCGCCATGATACCGATGTTCCGGCGTTTGGTGACGTTCATTCCTGCTCCGTGAGTGAAAGTGAGTGCCGTACTTTACCACAGGATGCCCCGCGCATAGAACCGGATGTGTGGGGCGCCCGGGCGGGCGGCCTTGCTTTTGTGTCGGGCTGCGGCAGTAGAGCTCCCCTGCGCACGACGCGGCGCCCACGCGGGGGCCGGCCTTGACAACGCAGTGCCGGCTCGGTACCTTCCGGTCACACATGGCGGTTGTCGGTGCGGGCGGATAGCCGTCTTTTCACCAGATTAATCGCCACAATTGGGTGCTTAGCTCAGTGGGAGAGCGCCTGCCTTACAAGCAGGATGTCACTGGTTCAAATCCAGTAGCGCCCAGTGTGTTTGCTGAGAGCAAACCATGTCTGCAGGCTGGGCTTTGCTTCGCAAAGTCCAGTAGCGCCCAGGACGAAGCCGCGCAGCGCAATCGTCAGGTTGCGCGAGAGCGCCGTAGTGAACTCGATCGCGAAGCGGTCGAGCCGGCCCAGTGTGTTCGTAAGAACGAACCATGATTGCAAGCTGGGCTTTGCTCCGCAAAGTCCAGTAGTGTTCAGCCAGATCCGAATTGTCGGCGGAGAAGTAGTGCCCCGGGCTTGCTCAATACCAGCCTCCGCCGCTGTGTCTCTTGCTGTGCGATAAACGTCAAATATTCCTTACATTCATGATACTTTCCCCGGCTACTCTCCGAACTTGCTCCCCGGGGCGTTTTCGGCCTGTCACTCAGCAGGACTGTTAAGCGGGTGGAGTTTGTCGCCGTCGGTTATCCGCAACAGTGTTCTGCCCTCGGTTGCCACAGATCACGGTACGCCCTAACTCTTTCGGCGCGGGAGCTACGGATTTTCGCGTCATAACGACCCGCAGACAAAGCCACTGTGCTCACTGCCGCGGCGCTCCGGTCTCTTCGAGATTCTTGTTGAACATCGGCCACGACTCCGGACCGTCGCTGTCGGTGTGAAGAACGTGCAAGTAGGCATCACTTGATCCGATGTATACGGTACCATCGACCACTGCAGGGCTGGACACAAATGGAGCGGAGACGTCTGACTCCCATTGTTCCTCTCCAGTCTCGGCATCTACCGCCGACCGGCACGATTATGGCGCCGCACGTTCACTCGGCACCACGCTCGAAAAGCTCCGCGCGCGGATCGAAGAGCTGTAAGGACGCTGGGGATAGCGTCGCGGCGGGCTCATCCCGCCCCATATTCGACCGAGAGTTCTCCCGCGATCCCGCGAAGGCGTTTATCGGCGGTCCAGAGGACGCAGTGGTCGGACAGTACGGCTGAGGCGAGGAGGTGGAGATCTATGTAGCCGATTCCCCGGCCGTATAGCGAGCGTCGTTCGATGAACGCACGCGTTTCCTCCTCGGTTGCGGTCACGACATGTTGCAGTTTCTCCAACATGTCGAGCGTTCGGCGACGATCACGAAAATTGCCGCATGCAAGCTCGCCGAGAATGAACGGGTGGATAAGTACCTCTCCGCCCTCCAGCAAGGCCTGGAGTCGAGCGTTCCCCACACGGAAATGATCAATCCATACTGATGTGTCCACAAGAACCATTTCTATTCCGGTCGCCGACGTGGAATCGGCTCGAGCTGTGGCTCAGCGCCACCGAGGCGGGCGAGACGGCGCGCAGCTTCCCGCTCCACGAGCGCACGCAGTGCTTCATTCAACAACTGAGTGCGATTCGTAATTCCAGTCATTCGTCGCGCTTCTTCAATCAGTTCATCACTCAGATTCACGGTCGTTCGCATGTTTTACTCCTTCGTTGATGCTTGAAATATACATCAAATGATGCCATGTGTGATGTCATCGAGCGTCGGACTTCCGGAGTATTCGTTTCTGATAGACGACAATCGTTCGCAAATAAGCATCGGGATCTATGTCCGTTGACTGCACTCACGCGCGCGACTACAGCGCAGTTGCCATGAAGCGTACTGCATCGTGAAGAGTGTCTTCTATGTATTGTGATTTGACAGCAAGCGTCTCACCGTCAATCTCGACCAACTCGTAATCTCCCGACGGAATACTGAGTTTTGTGGCGAGCGTGGAATGAATGAGCGTTGACAATAGAGCAAGATGGTCCCGAGAATGCAATGAATCGGTGTGCCGCCAGTCTGAACATCTCGCATAATACATCCCGCGCACCTCAGTTGGAAGGACGAAAACCGGAACCGAAACCACGAGGAGTGAGGTGTGATGCGAAACGTAGGTAAAAAAGTCGAGTGCTTGGTAGCAGCGCTGGTAGTAATGTCTTTGGTTGCTGCATGCGGCAACGTCGTTGGCCCCAACGGTAGCAGCGACCCGAACGGCGATCCTAACGGAACCCACAGTGGTCTCAGATTGGTCGGGAATGTACCGGGAGGGGTTGGAGCGTCTATAGTACCGGCATTCTCAAACGGACCAAGCGGTTCATACGAGTTATGGGCGTTACCACTGGTTCGACAGAAGATAACCGAGGAGGGCCTCAGTTCAGATGCACTGAGGATTGAGGCGTTCTCCGAAGGTGAGGATTTCTCGGTTGATCTCGATACAAGCGAGGATTACGTCTTGTTGCTTGTAGACGCAGAAGCGGGTGATGATCCCGAGAGTAGGATGCAAAGCGTTCGCGGCTATCTTGCTGTTCCTGCCGAGGGTGATGGTGATCTCGTCTTCATGCCCAGCTCATACGCGAGCGCCGACACCGTAGATCTAGGCAGTTTGGAACACGATGCCGAAAAAGGTCTGCTGCGAGGAGAGACCGACATAAACCAGCTCCAGCAGTCTATTTCCGGCGTAAACTTGTCTGAGATCGTGGGGCTTGATGACAATTTTCGGTTCGCCGAGACGTTGTACGCGAATTACGATCAAGATGCGGAAAGCTGGTGGCGAGTACTATACATCGGCTTCGATTGGCAACCCAGCTTTGATCTCGTCAAGAATAAACTCTCCGACCCGATGGACTACGACAAGGATTATGATGATGGGGATAATCCATTCGAGAATACTGAAACGGGTTACGCACTCTTTGTTGACCTGCTGACTAATAGTACGGATGGGTCGGAAGGAATAATGATCCACTTCGATGAAGGAGTCAAAGTGGACGACGGAGGAATCGAAAACGTTACCGAGTTAGAACCGGTTGACTTTGAACCGGATGATTACGGTGATGACGTCTACCGGATTAATCTTATATCTGGCGCCGGAATAAGATCGATTCCCGACATGTTTTCAGTAAAAGACGGTGACGAAACCCTCGCGCGCTTTTCGGTCGGACTGAGCGATCCGTTTGACGCTGACGGGCGATACCGAACCTTTGTTCCCTCTGTAAGAGTCGATATCGACGAGGAGGGTACCGATGACGGTACATTGACGGGCTACGAAATCCAATGGAAGCGCTGGAATGGAGAAGAATACGTTGATGTTGACCCCGACGTCTTTTCGCACCTGATCGTTGAATACGAAGTGAAGATCGGTACTCATAAAGACCATGACAATCGCAGCATCGCGTACGAATCTGGTTGGGTTTCCGAGGCAAGCCGTTCAGTCGATGACTTGAACGAGAACTTCGACGATAACGAGTATGCTCTTAGTATTTTATTACGCATGAGTACGCTCGAGTACGAATGGAACTTTGGCGATCGGCTTTAACGAAACGATATCGTCTCGGGTGGACTGGAGTTGATCTTCCGGTCGACCGCAAGCAGCTCGCCGAGACGTCCATTCTGCAAACTGGCGGGGAACACGCTGTCGCCGACGCTCACCCGCCGGATGCCCAGTCCAGGCCGCTGCGCGAGGTCTCGCTCTGCATTATCAACGAATATTGCCGCTGAATGGCGGCGACCGGATCCTGGCCACTAACCGTGTAGCCGAGCTCCTGCTGTTCGCCGCTCGATACGAGCCCTGCGGTCTCGCCTTCAAGCGGCACATGGAAGGTCATCTGATAGTTGGTGTGCAGCTCCATATTATGCTGGGGAACGCGAAACACGTTTCCCATGGTCTGGACCTTGAAATACGCGTGCTGGACGCCACCGAGTAGGTCGACTCGTTGATAGAGCCGGACCGGTTCGTGATTGTGGAAAACCCCGTGCTCGACCTCGATATCTTCTGAAGGTCTGATCACCACACTTCCGGGCGACTCGCTTGAGCCAATGTCGTCTACCACCGACTGGAAAGAATGGACGTCCATCATCTTGTAGTGCAGAAAGATGCCGAGCGGATGAGTGAGATAGGGAGTGAATGCCT
>PUOG01000196.1 GCA_003552745.1 Spirochaetaceae bacterium | reverse complement strand
GAAACACGCGAACCTTCACGTTGCCTTCGCTGATTCCCAATATGGAGCCTATTTCCTTGTAACTCAGCTCTCCGTACTCCTTCAGGATGAGTACGGAGCGCAGCTTGTCGGGCAGCTTATCAAGCGCCTGTTGAACCGCGTCGGCGGACTCTCCCCGGAGCGCAGTCACTTCTCCCGATTCTACTGTAGGCTTCGGTTCATGGTATGAACGCTCGTACGCTCGACGCTCGCGCCCCTTCCGTTTTTCGTGGTTCAGCGCAAGGTTCTTAGCCACACGGATGATCCAATACTTGCCCTGCTGCGCGTCAGGTATCGTGTCCATTCGTTGGTAGTAGCGGATAAAGGCTTCCTGACAGATTTCTTCGGCGGCATCCATGTTGTTGGTGATCCGATATACCACACGCACCAATATCGGAAAAACATCGGCGTAGAAGCGCTGGAACTCGCTGTCTCTCTGGCTGTCCCACGTCATAATACCAACAACACTGCCCTACCGAAAGTTACATCCGGCTCATCGTGCCCGGCCGGCGACACTGACCTTCGTGCCCGAAGGCCGGTCTTCGAGCACGAATCCGCGCTCTTTCAGTATATCCCGGATTTCGTCTGCACGGGCGAAATCCTTCGCCTTGCGCGCCTCTTCCCGCTCGGAGACGAGCCTCTCGATCTCCTCGGGGATCTGCTGTTCGGCCGTCGCTTCGTCGATAAGGTTCAATCCGAGCACTCGGTCCATGGAGGCGACCGCGGCCAGCGACTCCTCCGCGGACCCGGTTTCCGACTTTGTTAGCGTCTGCAACGAGGCGAGCGCTTTCGGAGTGTTCAGATCGTCTTCGAGCGCATCACGGAAGTCGTTGAGCGCCGCTTCGGCAAATCCGCTGATGCCGCGGCCGCCGGCCTTGGGAGCATCCACCGCCCCGGCGGCGTAGTCGGCTGCGGACCCACTGAGCTGCTCGGCGAGCCCTCTCAGACGTTCGACAAGGCGCAATCGAGCACTCCTTGCAGCATCGAGCGCCTCCCATGAGAAGTGGATCTCGCTGCGATAGTGGGCAAGGAGGCAGAAATAGCGGTAGTCGAGCGGGTCATATCCTGCCTCGGTGAGCGTGTCGAGCGTCACGAATGAACCCGATCTCTTCGCCATCTTCCCCTTATCCATAACAACGAACTCGTTATGAAGCCAGAAACGCACCCACTGATGCCCGGTTGCCGCCTCACTCTGCGCGATCTCGTTGCTGTGATGCACAGGAATGTGATCGACACCTCCGCAATGTATGTCGAACTGTTCACCGAGATATCGCATGCTCATCGCACTGCATTCGATATGCCACCCGGGATATCCGCGCCCCCACGGCGAATCCCAGAGCATCGCCTGATTCTCGAACTTGCTCTGCGTGAACCACAAGACGAAGTCGTTGGGATTGCGTTTGTTCGGATCGACCTCTACCCGCCCATGCGCGCTGTTTACCACGCCGGCGTCGTCGCCGGCGGACCGAACACGGGCGAGTTCACCGTACGAAGGGAATCTGGAGATATCGAAATAGATGTTACCGCCTGCGCGGTAGGTGTATCCTCGCTCTTCGAGGCGACGGATGAGGGCGATCATATCATCGATGTGTTCGGTCGCTCGGGGAGTAACATGCGGGCGAATGATGTTGAGGCTGTCCGCGTGCCGGAAGAAGGCGTCGGTGTAGAACTCCGCGATTTCCCATACCGAACGTCCCGTCTCGCGTGAGCTCTTTACCATCTTGTCTTCGCCGTCATCGGCGTCGTCGGTGAGATGGCCGACATCGGTAATGTTCATTACATGGCGAACGTTGTAGCCGAAGTATTCGAGCGAACGGCGCAGGATATCAACAAAGACGTACGCACGGAGATTGCCGATATGGGCATAGTTGTAAACGGTTGGTCCGCAGGAGTACACTCGCGCCAGCGACGGATCGAGCGGCACGAATGTCTGCTGTGTTCGTCCCAACGTGTTGAAAAAAGTCAGTCCCATTGCTTCTCCCGGAACACCCCGTCGTACGGATCGTTCGCCCGCGCCTTGAGGTAGCCGTACTGCTGGATCATCTTCTAAGATAGCCGACGTGGCTACGCTACAGGATATTTGCGCCGGAATCAATATTGAGGGGGAAATGCGTTTCGACGAGCCGATGGAAGCGCATACAACGTTCCGGGTGGGAGGTCCGGCGGACGTGTATGCTCGCCCTGCCGACGTTGAGTCGCTGACCGAGCTTCGACGTTTCGCGCGCAGGCATATGCTCCCGACATTCGTCCTCGGCGGCGGCGCAAATATCGTGGTCGGTGACCGCGGTCTTCGCGCGCTCGTAATCGATGTCGGCGCCATCGACCATTTCCGTATAAGCGGCGAACGTATAACGGTCGGCGCTGGACTACCGATCAGCGATGCCGCCGAGAAAGCTGCGGCGGACTCACTTGCCGGCCTCGATTTCCTCTACAGTATGCCCGGCAGCACCGGCGGAGCGGTCTGGATGAATGCGCGCTGCTACGGGTCGAGCGTTATCGATATCCTCGAACGGGTAGATTACCTCGACGAAGACGGAGCCCGGCGCACGATGAACCCGGACCCGAACCAGTTCGGTTACAAACGCACCCCGTTCCAGACAAATGACTGGATTATTGTAGAGGCGCAGTTCGGCCTGCATTTCGAACAGGAATCGAAGATCAGGAGCAGGATGGAGTCGTACAAGGCCGACAGGACCTCGAAAGGGCATTTCGCGTGGCCGTGCGCCGGAAGCGTGTTCAAGAACAACCGCGATTTCGGAGAGCCTACCGGAAAAGTGCTCGACCGGCTCGGGCTGCGAGGTACCCGCATCGGTGGCGCCAAGGTATCCGACTTTCACGCGAATATCGTTGTCAATGACCGCAATGCAACCGCATGCGACATAGACGCGCTCGCCCGACTCATGGAAGAGCGCGCCCGCGAGGCGTTCGGCATCGAGCTCGAGCGCGAGGTTCTCTTCCTCGGTGAGTGGCCGGATCGAAGCCGATAAGGTGTCGCCGAGCGAACCGTTACCGTTTACCGCCCTATCTCGCTTTCAATCCGCACAAAGATCGTCCCCGCGCTCCAGGCAAGCGGACTCGAGACGAGCTCCGACAATCGGGAAATCGCAATGCCGCCGTCGGCGACGTCGAGCCGCATTCCCGCTTCCAGTCGCTCGCCAGCCGCTGTAAGACGCAGTCGCCCCGAGATTTGCGGCTCGTCGGCGTCACCGGCGACAAGCGCGAGGTCTCCCGGCGAAGAGTCGGCACGTGTCACCGTCGCCACGGCGTCGAGGGTGAGATCCGTGCCCGGCGGATTGTTCGCCGCTCCGAATGCGTTCGCACCATCGCTTTCCCGATGTACGGTGCCGAGGGCAAGTCGCGTCTCGATCCGTGCCTCGAGAGACCCCGCCTCACGGTCGTCGAATGCACGCCGAACGCTGAAGTCCGCCCTCGATCTTGCACCGGCGATACGCAGGCGGACCGAGAGATCGTGTCTTCTCCCCTTCACCCGGTCGGCGGAGAGGTCTGTGCGGGCACGCAACTTCGGCTCAACGAACAACGACTCGGGACCGAGCTCAACTCCGGCGTGAGAATCGGTCGACCTCGGGATCACCTCGCGTGGCATGGCCGCCGCGGTCCGAATCCGTAACTGCGAACGTGCCAGCGGGCGCACGAGTCTCCCGCGCGGCAACGATACCTGGAGTCCTCCGAGCGCATCGGTATCGGATGGGGAGCCGTCGGCGCCGACGAACGTACCGAGGACGCCGCCGAGCATCGCGCGCAGATCGGCCGCTCCGATCCGTACATCACCCACCACCGTCGCAAGCACCGAGGAACGCACCGCATCCCCGGCCGAAAGCACGACTCCCGCGTATCCGCTCGGGCCTGTCGCCTCGACTCCGAAGAACCACAGCGGCCCTCCTGACGACTGCGGGCGATCGAGCACCCAGTCGCTCTGCTCCGGCGGTGAGGCCGGCACCGAACGGGCCGCCAGGAACCGTGCAACCACCGGTCGCGTATCCGCGGCGTACACAGTTCCGGCCAGCGAGAGCCCGACCGCGCTGAAGCGCTCGGTACCGCGGCGGAACGCCGCGACCGGCCCGACACGTATCGCCGCGTCCGGAAACTCGCCGTACCCTCCGGAACGACGCAGCCGGTATCCACCGGGGAGCAGTCTGTCGTCGGACAACGCTCGGAGACCCAACGGTCTTTCGAGGGTGCGCTCGAGCCCGCGCGGGGAGAGCGCTCCGAGAGAGAATACGGTGGACTCGAATCCGCCGCTGTACTCCGGTGAGCGACCGCCGGCCGACCGAGCCCTCAGGAGCAGGAGGTACTCGCCCGAGTCCAGCCGAGCGCTGTTTTCCGTCGACCCGTCGCTTTCGGCGGATAGCGAAAGCGCAAGAACCGAGGCGTTCGGCGCATCGGCAGCGTGAGCACCACCGCCGGACCAGAGGGTGAGCACAACAGCGATCGCAGCGCAACAGCGCTGTGCTGTGGCGATACGCCGGGACAACAGCCGAAGAGTTTTGCATACGACCATCTCACCTGAGGATTACCGTCGCAGGTGAGTCGGCGATTGAAGGGTGCGCGTAAAAAGTGATCTGCCGGTCGAAAACGGACTCAATCGCGCAGATGAGCCGGGCGGATGTCGGGTAACGGACGCACCACCGGAGTCTCGTCGACGAGAGAGAGTTCCTCCTCTTCGTGGTAGATTGTACGCGGCTCTCCCTCGACAAGCGAGTATTCCACACCATCGCGTCGTACCTGTACCTGTATGAGACTATCCGAAAGTCGGACTCGAAAACCGATCCGCGACCACTTCTTCGGCAGCCGGGGACTGAATCGCAACCGCCCGTGCCAGTCACGCATCCCGCCGAATCCGTACACGAGGCTCATCCAGCATCCGGCCATATTCGCGAAGTGGATCCCGTCGCGCACGTTACCGTTTATGTCGTCGAGATCCATTCGCGCGGTCTTCATGAAGTACTCGTACGCCCGCTCAACGTATCCGAGCTCGGCTGCAATGATGCTCTGGATACACGAGCTGAGACTACTGTCACCGGTGTTCAATGCATCATAGTAGTCGAAATTGCGCCGTTTCTCCTCGGCGTCGAATCTCCATCCCTGCAACACCAGCGCGAGGACGACATCGGGCTGCTTACAGACCTGAAAGCGGTAGATGCTCAACGGATGGTAGTGCAGGAGAAGCGGGTAGCGGCGCGGGGCGGTATCGTGGAAGTTCCAGACCGCCTTGCTGAAAAACGAATCGTCCTGCGGATAGAGTCCGCTATCAGGATCGTACGGGATATACATCGCTTTCGCTGCATTATCCCACTCGGTGAGCTCGCCGGCGTCGAGTCGGATTCGCTCACACAGAGCGGCGAAGTCCTCAGGATGCTCTTCCTCGAGCCAGCGAGCGACCTCGTTCGCATACGTCAGGTGGTCCTGCACCATAAGATTCGTGAAAAGGTTATTGTTGATAAGCGTGGTGTACTCATTCGGGCCGGTGACCATGTTCACGCAAAAGCCCTTGCCGTGTACGTAGTCGCCGAGATCGTAGTAGAACCTGGCGGTCTCGAACAGCATCTCCGCTCCGTACTGTTTCAAGAACACCGTGTCGCCGCTCGCTCGAACGTACTGTCGCAGAGCGTACATAATGTCGGCGTTCAGATGGTATTGGGCGGTGCCGGCCGGAAAGTACGCGCTCGCCTCCTCGCCGTTGATCGTTCGCCACGGATAGAGCGCACCGGGGTGATGGAGTTCCTCGGCGCGTTCGCGTGCCTTCCCGAGGGTGTTGTATCGATACAGCAGAAGACGGCGCGCGATGAGCGGTGTGGTATAGGTATAAAACGGTAAGGCATAGATTTCGGTGTCCCAGAAGTAGTGCCCTTCGTACCCTTCTCCGGTCAGCCCCTTGGCCCCGATATTCGTTCGTCCGTCGCGCCCGGTCGACTGCAGCACATGAAAGAGGTTGAAACGCAGGCTCTGCTGCAGCCACGGGTCACCGTCGATCTGGATATCGCTGGAAGTCCAGAACTCGTTGAGATACATCTTCTGCTCTTCGAGTACCGTCTCGACTCCCGATTTCACCGCCCGACGAACCTCGATGTCCGAAAGGGCATTGAGGCGGGCAGGATCGGCGTCAAAGCTGTGATAGTAGGAAACGAACTTCGTAAGACGCACCTCGGTGTTCGCTCCCGCCTTTATGCTGTAACGATGATGGATTTCTCCGTCGGTGGACTCGTTTCTGATCGTGTGATAGGCGTCGGTGGCGAACCCGTTGTGCATCGTGCATACCATCGTGCTGCCGGTGCGCCGCGTGATGTAGCGCAAATAGCCGAGCTCGTCACCGATGCTCTTGCGTCTCAGCAGCAGCGACTCGCCTGATTTCGACTCGGCGACCCGCGGATCGTGGTCACCCGACCTCACGGTCTCGAAGGTGTCTGCGCCCGAAACAATGCTGAGATACGCCGGCTTACCGAGAAGGCGACACTGCCAGTCGATGAGCGTAAGGTGCGGGCGCAGGAAACTGACGAGCCGTATGCTGCGAACCTGAATCGGAACCCCGGATGGAGAGACCCACTCGAACTCCCGGGTCAGCACGCCCGAACGCAGGTCGAGCCAGCGTCGATACGAGCGAAGCGTGCCGGTAGACAGGTCCAGTGGTTCCTCGTCGATATGGCAGCTGACATGTGTTCCGTCGGTCACATTCAGCATTCGCTGACTGTGGCGGGCGAAACCGTAGGCCTTCTCGCCGTACACGATCGGTTCGGTGTCGTAGAACCCGTTCAGGTAGGTACCGGGACTGTAGAGACAACGGCGCTCCTCGAAGCTTCCGCGAACACCGAGATACCCGTTGCCGAGCGAGAACACCGTCTCGCGCGCAGGAACCTCGCGCACCTCGAACGACGGCTCGATAATCTGCCATTCGTCGAGAGGAAAGGCGTGACCGTGACTACGCTCCTGTGGTTCCGTCGACTCCTCGATATTCGACACATTCGATAGCATCCTGCGCCCCGCTGCTCCCTGTCGCGAAGAATAGTACTCTCGGGCGTCCGCCGCAAGCGAAGGATCGGAGCTCAGGAGACTCTCGGTTCATTCACGAATGGATATTTGGCGAGCTCAATCCTCCCTTCCTCGAGCCTCCGAACGAGTAATGCGAGGACGCCGTTACGCACCGCGAGAAACTGATCACGCGGGAACCACACGCCGAGGCGCACGTCGTAACCGAGAGGAGAGACTTTCTGTATGAGAAAGAGCGGTTCCGGGTCATCGAGACACTCCGGAAGCTCGCCGACCACACCGACCGCAACTTCGCGAACAATCGCGAGATCGGTCCCCTGGGCAACGGTGAAATCGAGGTCCATTCGCCGGATCGGGAATCGGGTGATGTTCACGACCTCACTCTTGATAATGCTCTCGTTCGGCACGCGGACGAACCGGTTATCCAGGGTACGCAGCTTGACCGAGAGGAGATCGATACTGAGGATGAATCCGGTCGTTTCGCCAAGGGTAATCAGGTCTCCGACAGCGAATGCTTTCTCCGAAATCAAAAAGACTCCGCTGATCATATTCGACAGGCTCGTCTGAGCGGCGAAGCCGAGTCCGATACCGAGAATGCCGGCGGCACCGAGAAGAGCCGCCATGCTGATACCAAACTGCGCGAGCACGATCAATACCAGCACCGTCATCCCCGCGTAGATCACGACCTTTCTGACGATCATCGTCGATTGCGCGGAGATCCGCCGCTCGAGCGAACGACCGAGAAAGAAAAGAAAGATCTTCAGACCGATATACCCGACGAACAGGAATCCGATCGCCCAGGCGAGTCTCAGCAGATTCGCCGTCGTGAGAATCGCCTCGATTTCCGGTGGGAGCAGACGCATTCCGCCGGCGCCGGCAATCGCGCTCATATCAGTAGTTCCCTATTCTGCGCAGCAGGAGCATTCCCTTCTGCACGATGTTCTCGCTCGGCATGACGCGCGACGGGCAGAGCAGCTCCGGCGCACCCGTCAGCGACGGCGGTTTCTCGGAAACTGTGACGCTTAACTCGTCCTCTCCGGTGTAGTTGACCAGCGCTTCGTTCGTCCAGAGTTGACCGGGCTCACTCTGGATCGGCGACGAATCTCGCTCCTGACCCCGTCGCGTCGCTGGTACCGATGGTGCCGGATCACCGGCGCGGTAGACCCGGAGCATTTCCGAGAACACCGCGAGGCGGTGGACCTGTTTGGTGCTCTGGGCGCGGTTTGCGATTCTCAGCGGGCAGATCGCCTCCGCTCCGGAGACATAGGGCTCGCTCCAGTGAGAATGCCGCGCGAGGGCGGCCGGTGACGTATAGCAGAGTCTGCCGGCTGTCGGGGTGCCGAACCACGTATTCGAGAGCTTGACAGTAGGGAGATCGAACAGGAGCTGCCCTTCCGGACCGCCGATCCATGCACGAATCCAGAGCGGAACGGAGGTGAACAACAGATAGCGGCCACCGGGAGCAAACTCCAACGGATTTTCGGTACGGACGACGAGCGGCCGGTCGGGCATCGCCGGCTGAAAGACCACCCGCGACTCTCCGGATGCCGGAACGAACGTCGTCCACGTCAGATCCTGCTCCGACTCGGAATCCGAATCGGCAACACATGCCCACGTGTACTGCCATGTGGTCCGCGTACGTCGTATCCACACTCGCAGCGGACCGAAATCGACCTTCTCGATACGGTCGGTCTCCAGCTCGATCGCAGCCCACATGGTTGTCGGTAGTGAGGTTTACTCTTCGGAGCTTTCAGCGGCTGCTTTGGCCGCTTTCTGCCGTTCTGCCTTTGCCTGTCGACGCTTCCGATTGGTGAGTGTGGCCTTTGCCGTCTTCGACACCATGACCTTCTCACCATCCACTTCCTGTTCGTAGAGCAGCTTGACTCCGGTCTTCCCGGTTATCGGGCACTTTCCGCGCCCACGGCTCTTCTTGTCCCGGATACCCGAGCCTCTATGTGCTTTGGACATTCTCGATTCTCCTCGATAAAAAACGAGGCCGCGCGCTTTCACTCAGGAGTCTGCCGGGCAGACTCCCGGAACGCGAGGCCCCGTATTCGTTTCAGCAGGCGGATCGTATCCACTTCTCCGCCGGCTGGTCAAGCTCCCCGATCGATTCAGTCGTTTCGATCGAGGAGGAATTCGACCCGGCGATTCTGCCAGATCTGTTCAAAGTCGTCGAACGGCACCCTCGGCCGATCGCCGCCGATCGCTCGAACCGTCATTCGGTCGAAATCGACGCCGAGAATGGCGAGTGCATCACGTACCGCGATTCCGCGGGCCTCCGACAGTGGCAGCAGGAACTCTTCCTGCTCCCACTCCATCTCTTCTTCGGTCCGGTACCGGATATGGTTTGCATGGCCTTCGATGATGATATCGCGATCCGGAAACTCGTTGAGCACCCGTGCGAGGTTTCGCAACGTCTGTAGATTCTGCTGCAGCCGATCGTTGATCTCTGCGAAAAGATACGATCGGAACGGCTCGAATTCGATACTCGGTACAACGATCCGCAGCCGTCCATTCTCCATACGAACGATGATATCAGTGAGAACGCCGAGCTCCTCCGTGGATACATTTCGCAACTCGTCGCTCACGGTGAAGCGAGCAGTGTATTCCACCGCGCTCAGAACCATCTCGCCATCGTCAAGAATCCCGTCCCATTCGAGTTCGGTCGGAGGATCGCCGGTGCCGTCGAATTCGACGACAACATTACCTTCGGGATCCAGGAGCTCGAGCGACCAATCTCTGATATCACTCCACTCATCCTCGGCGGAAAGCGTGATATCGAGAGTCTGCATCTCGCCATTGTATTCCGGTGCGAACGGCAACGGCTCGGCGGTAATGTCGATCTCCGGACCGGTGGCATCCACGAGAACGTCGTGGTCGAGGTACGCTTCGATCTCGCCGCCGGCGTCATAGAGGATGCGGAACCCGATACGGTAGTAGCCGTCGACGATTTCGCCGAGGTCGCTTCGCCCGTCCCATTCGACGGTCTCCGGCGGCACCCCGGTTCCCGCCATCGTGCGGAACTCTTCTCCGTCGGCATCTTCGACTACGAACATCCACGACTCGACTCCCTCGGTTTCCTCGGGCTGAACCGACACCGGAAGTGTATCGCGATAGCCGTCATCGGTCGGGGCGAACGCGTCATAGGGGACCTCGAGTGCGAGATCCGGCGCCTCCCGGTCGACGGCGATCGGAGCGCTCACGGCGGTCGGCTGATTTCCGTTCTCGTAGAACACCTGCAACTCCGCCTCGTAATCGCCTTCGGCTACCGACTGGTTCAGTTCGTCACGTCCGTCCCATACGAAAGAGTCGACCGCTCCGTCGGCCTCGAACGTCCGGACGACCTCGCCGTCCATCAATCGAATGACGACTCGAAGCGACTCGATACGGTCGGTCACTTCGAGGATCGGGCGGATGACTATCTCGTCGTGTACTCCGCGGAAATCCGGCGCAACTATGTTATCGCTGAGTTCGATATCGACGGGTGTATCGCGCGTATCGAGCACGAACGAGACGACATTCGACTCGCCGACGTTGGCTGCGTCGTCGGTTCCGCGCAGGAACCCTGAATAGCCCCCGTCGGGAAGCATCTCCCCGTCGAGATCGATACCACTCCATTCGATCGGAAGTATATCGGGGGTGATGTTGTACCGTTCGATCAGCTCGTCGAGCTCGAGCTCCAACTCGACCCCGTCGACCTCGATGACCGCCTCCCACGAGGCGTCGACATCCCAGTGGCCGTCGACGAAGAGGGTCGGGCGCGTTTCTCCGCCGAATACCGGCGGTGAGGTGGTGATCTCCGCTTCGGGCGGAACGGTGTCGACGATAATCGGCGTCGCGAGCGAGCTTACCCGCACGCCGTTCTCGTACAACACCGAAAAAACGATATGGTAGGTCGAATCGTCAACGATAACACCCGCTTCATCACGACCGTCCCACGTCAAGGAGTTCGGCGGCGTACCGTCTCCGGAGAAGGTTCGGAATTCGATCGACTCGGTTTCGGAGTCGAGAATCTGGATATCCCACTCGACGATCTCGAGAATCTCCTCGAACTCGAGCAGAATGTCGACTTCCGGCCTCGGGCCGTCCGGACTGAATGCGGTGTGGCTCGTTGAGGCCCGGACCTCGCCCTCTTCGGTTGCAACTCGTATCTCTTCGATTTGCTGTACGACCGTATTGCCGGGCCGATCACGCCCCTCGAGCTCATAGGTGTAGATCCCGTCGGGTACGATCTCTCCGTCGTCGTCTCGCCCGTCCCAGGAAAAGCTCTCCGGCCTGCGGTCATCGGCGATTCTCTGTCGAGCAGGCTGTGCCGGATCGTACTGTACCGGATTCTCCCACCGGTATTCGCGAACGACGTCGCCGGCTTCGTCGAGGAAGCGGCCGACCCATCGGACCTCGTTACTTCCGTCCTGATCGATCGGAAGCTCCTCGCGCATTCCTTCGACACCCGGGCTGAAGACGGTGAACTCCGGCTCGAGCCGCTCGATCACCGGCGGCTCATTGTCTACGGTCACGTTCTGCGGCGATGTGCGGAAGGTGGTATCCTCGTCGTCGGTTACGAACAGCTGGTAGATGTAGTCATTGTCAGCAACATAGTTGCCGTCGTTGTCGACGCCTTCCCACTGCAGTCCCCGGATGATGTCGGGGTCGATCGAGGGGCGTTCGCCGATTCCAAAGAGTCGGCCGAAGAATCCACGGGTATCCTCGACTTCCTCGATCTCGCTCCACACTTCGTTGCCGTCGCTGTCGAAGATGACCAGCTCGTAGGCGATTAAAAGCCGGTCGGGCGCCGGCGCAACCTCCGGATTGAGCTGGAGAACCCGATGCTCGGCGTCCGGATTCGCCGGAGCAATGAAGACCCGCGGCTGGCGCGGTATGTCGACTACCGTCGTTCCTTCCTCGGTTTGACCGGCGGCAAACGCCACGGCGGCCGCCGAGAGGAACATGAGCGCCACTATCCCGGCAAATACACAGGTTTTTTTCATCTTCATATCCTCGACGTTATCGGCCCAGTCGGGACCGGTTTTCTCAGAATTTCCATTATAGATCATAACAGATTTGCACACAATTGCCGATGAAAAATGCCCCTCAGCGGCAATCATCAGCTCAAATTTGCCTGTTATTAGCAGTGAAGCTTATGAATATTCGAGAAACACCGGTCGACGAACGACCTCGGGAACGGTTGGCGCTGTTCGGGAGTGAGCGACTCAGCGATGAAGAGCTGCTTCAGGTGATAATCGGCAGCGGCACAAGAGACCGGAACGTCAATGTCCTCGCTGAGGAGGTACTCACCCTCATAGACCGACACGGAGCAGATCTCGACTACTCCGAGCTGCTCGGGGTCAGGGGGCTCGGCACGGCGAAGGCGGCGGTAATCTGTGCCGCCTTCGAGCTCGCACGGCGTACGAACTGTCCGCATCCGACCAGAATTGCCGTGCCGGCAGACATCCTGCCGATAGTGCGACACTATGCGGAGCGCAAACAGGAGCATTTCCTCTCCATAAGTCTTAACGGCGCTCATGAGGTCAAATCGGTACGCGTGGTATCCATAGGACTGGTCAACCGTACGATCGTCCATCCCCGCGAGGTGTTCGCCGATCCCCTGACCGACCGCGCGGCGGCGATTGTCGTGGCACACAATCATCCGTCGGGACGGGTCGAACCGAGCATCGAGGATCGTGACGTGACTCGACGGCTTCGTCAGGCAGGAGACACCCTCGGCATGCGGCTGCTCGACCACGTGATCTTCAGCACGCGCGGCTACTACAGCTTTCTCGAGAACGGCGAGATCTGAGGCGGGTGCCCGGCAGAGTGCTCACCTTCAGGCACCGCGAATCCGGCGCTCGGCCCGGTCGAGCACCGCCCGGGCGTTGTCGAAACTCACCCGACGCCGTGCCTCCTCGTACGGTAACCAGGCGAGCTCGGCGATCTCCGCATGCCGGCGCCTGGTAGTGCTGAACCGGCGAGCTCTGCCGAGAAAGTAGGTCACCCACTTCTGTTGTCCGCTCGGAAGCCGGTAGGTAATCATCTCGCGAAAATCTTCACGAAGAGTGACCGACAGGTTCGTTTCTTCGCGGAGCTCACGCACGGCGGTTTCGCGCTCGCTTTCACCGGCATCCATATGCCCCTTCGGAAAGCCCCAGTTACCGTCGTGTTGACGGACGAGGAGGTAGTGAACGGCACCGAGACGACGCCGATACACGACGACACCGCACGCCCGTTCGCTTAGCGGGACATCGCGGCGATCGAGGCACATGCGAACCGAGTGCGGATCGAAACCGAGGCTGCGCCAGAAGGCCACGCCCGCTCCATTTGTGGCGCGAACCTCGAGGGTCACCATCGGCGCCGATTGCCATCGCCCCTCGAGCAGACGCCGCATTACCTCGGTGCCGATTCGGCGGCGTCGCAACCGCTGCTCGACGAAGAAGTGGTGGAGGAACACCCCGGAGGCTTCGTACCGGTAGAGTGCGTAGCCGGCCGGCTTGCCGTCGACGATGAAAAGGATCGCCGTGTAACCGGCATCGAGGTAGCCGCCAAGCCGCTCGGTGAGCTCCGGCTCACTCATCGGGTTGTCGGCTCCTTCATCGCGAATCAACCGGGCGTTCATTGCCGCGAGCAGTTGCATCTCGCTGCGATCGGCTTCCCGAATCTCGACGGCCGGACTCTCCCGGTTCAAAGGACCCCCAACGCCACGCGTTCGAGCGACTCCACGAACGTGCTGATACCCGACATGAGCATTTCTATCGAGAGGGTCACGAGAATCATCCCCATCAGCCTCTCGAGTGCACCGAGCACACGCGTGCCGAGGCGTCGTCGCAGCCAGTCGGCGGCAATGAGTACGGCACACGTGACCGCCCACGCGATAACCAGCGCCAGGATCCACGACACGAGCTCATCCGGCTGCTGCGTTGCCAGAAGCATTACCGTCGCGATAGCCGAGGGACCGGCAATCAGGGGAATCGCAAGCGGTACGATCATCGGTTCATGGTCCGGAAGATCGCCGGTGATCGAGGCACGCGAGGTCGGGAAGATCATGCGGATCGCAATGAGAAAGAGCACAATGCCGCCGGAGACCTGCAGGCTCGTCTCGGAGATCTGCAGCGTGGAAAGGATTCTTCCCCCGAAGAGGAGAAACCCGGCGAGAATCAGAAGGGCAATGAGCATTTCGCGCACGATGACCAGTCGCCGACGCGATTCTTCGACATTGTTCAAGACCGAGATGAATATCGGAATGTTTCCGAGCGGGTCCATCACCAGAACGAGCGTAATCGCCGCAGCCGTGATCGTCATTCCTCGTCTCCGGTCATCTGTTCAACCGTAGTGCGAAGCGCCGCCTCGATCCGACCCGCAAGCCCGATCGCCTCGCCGTAGGTCAGTCGGCCGATTGGAATCCTGACACCCACCGTCGCGCCGTCGGCGTCCGTGGCGGGGCGAATGACCCCGCCGGCGTACTTCTCCGGGTCAGGACCGTGCACATCAAGATATCGCATCGGATCGTCGGGGTCGAGAAAGCTGCCACACCGAACAAACTCGTCGCGCGGAATCGTGATGGAATACCCGACGCCTCGACTTCGGATGGTGAGCGCTTCGGTGTCGATGTACGCAACGAACTCACGCCGCTGCGTGAGAGCGAAGCGATACAACATGAACACCGTCCCGACGGCGACAATCGCGAGAATAGTCGTCGTGATCTCGGTGGCAACTTCCCCGCCGAGTGCCCAGGCGACGAGCACAAGACTCAATACCGACAACAGACGGAAGCGGACCGCGCGCCCGAATGCCTTCGGCTTCCACACGAGGCTGACTTCACCACTGCCCTCGAACTCGCGCAACAACCCGGCGGTCGCATCGCTCTCACCGGCCGGCGCGTACGGAAGCACAAGCTCCTCCGAGCTGTCGTCGGCGACGCGTGCAAGACCGACGTCGCTGACAAAGTGTTCGTCGATCGGACGCTCCGAACCGGCGATACGAAACGTCATGTTCCCACCGTTCTTCAGCAGGATCCGCACCGGAACACGCCGGCGAAAACCGGGCTCGCCGATCTCCATACGCTCGATCGCAGCGTACGGCACCGCAACCGACGGCATTGCCCTGACGAAGAAAGACTCGCGGATGACGAGTCGTTGCGCTCCGATGTCGAACTCGAGATTCGCCGGCGGACGCGAATCGAGCAGAAAGGAGAATCCGAGGCACATGAGCGAGAGTCCGAGACCGCTCGCCGCCTCCAGGAGCTGGGAGACGTTCTCCTGGCCGGTCGCGTACAATCCGAAGAAAACGACCGCGAGACCGGTGAAGAGTACCGTCAACGCCGGTGTGGCGTGAGGCTGCGGTGCGCACGGGAGGAAAATCGGTCCGACGGGAGCATCATCATCATCAAAATCCGACATGACTGGGAGCGAGCATAGCACTTCACCGATTGGTGCTCAATTCGCGGTCGCGCCCTATATTGACTACACCGCGTTGCGACTCGCGTTGACTCCGGCGGCGAGACTCTTGACGATCATTTTTTCGTAGAGCACCGTCTCGTTGTCGTCGAGCGTGCGCTCTCCGGCGCCGGCCTCTCGCAGCCGCCCGAGCGCGTAATGCTGAATCACGAGTGAAGGCAGCACCATCTGTTCGCGCAATTCGATCGACTTGCGAATCACCGGCTCGGTTTCGAGTAGATCATGCTGCCCCGATACCTCTTTCACCTCTCGAATTGTGCGCTGCGCTTCGTCGAATATCCGTTTCCAGATATCGCGGAAGCGTTCGTCGCGCTGGAAGTGATAGGTGAGTGGGAAGTAGGTCTTCCGGAGGCTCTGCATCGCGTTCTCTATGAGGGTGCGAAAGAAGAGGCTCTTTCGGTACAGGCGCCCGAGATCATCGCCGCGCCCGCGACGGCGAATCGCCTCGATCCCCGAACCGAGGCCGAAGTAGCCGGGCACGTTCTGTTTCAGCTGGCTCCACGATCCGACGAACGGAATCGCACGAAGATCCTCGAGGCGAAAATCGCTCGACGGACTGCGGGAGGTCGGTCGACTGCCGATATTCGTCATGCCGTAATAGCGCAACGGGCTGCAATCGAGAAGATACTCGACAAAGCGCGGGTGATTTTTCAGCTCCCGATACGCCTCGATGCTCGCCGACGAGAGCTCTTCGAGAAGCTCGATATCGTCGGCGGAAAGCTCATAGTTATTCTCGGGAAAGAGACTGCACTCCAGTCCGGCACTCACCATCTGCTCGACGTTGTGATTCGCAGCCGACTCGACGCCGTATTTGCTGGAGATGGTCTGACCCTGAATGGTCAGGTGGATCTCGCGGCTTTCGATGTTTCGACCGAGACTGCGATAGAACTTATGCGTGTTGCCGCCTCCGCGCGCCGGAGGGCCACCGCGTCCGTCAAAGAATACGACGCGAAAGCCGTGCCGGCGGGTTACCTCGGTCAGCCGCTGCTTCGCACGGTAAATGTTCCAGTTGGCGGTCATGTACCCGCCGTCCTTCGTTCCGTCCGAGAAACCGAGCATGATCGTCTGCACGCCGCCGCGCCGCTCGAGATGGTTGCGATAGAGGGGGACGGTAAACAGCTCATCCATGATCTCCGTAGCTCGCTCGAGGTCGTCGATCGTCTCGAAGAGCGGCACCAGATCGAGTGCGATGTCGCCGCTCGGCCAACCGGCGCACTGAGCGAGCAACCAGACCTCGAGTACGTTCGCCGAGCTGCGGGTATTGCTGATTATGTAGCGGTGAACACCGCGCTCCCCGTTGAGCTCCTGCATATAGCGGGCTGCACGAAGGCTGCGAATCGTCTCACCGGCGATACCTTCTTCGGGCAGATCGTCGAGAATGTCGCGGTCGAGCGGGAAAAGGTCGGAAATCTCCTCAATCAGCGCGAGCCGCTTCTCTACCGAGAGGGTGGTATAGTCGGGCACATTACCGGCGTCGCCGGCTCCGACGCGAACCGTGTGTCCCTTTTCGGCGCCGTAGCGAGCCAGCAGCGCAACGATCTCCTCGACGAGGCGACCATGGACTCGCGAGTCCTGACGGATATCCATGGTTGCGAAGTGAAAACCGAACAGCTGTGTTTTGTAGATGAGATCGTCGACGAGGTGAACGAACAAACCGCCGTGATCGCGTCCGACCTGCTCTCGCAGGTCAATCAAATCGTCGCGGAAGCGCTCGACCGAGTCATACCCGCGTTCACTCATATCGCGGCAGCCGCCCGGAGATCCATCATCATCACTGCTGCCGGGAACAACCGTGTACGGCTCGCGGGTATAGTGCAACCGTTCGGCGATCTCTTCGATTCGTTCCACCACCCCGTCGAAGGTCAATCGCCGGATCAGCCGCTGCATATCTCGCTCGTAGAGGCTGAGAACGCTCTCACGCAGGATGTGGCCGATTCGTACGGTCAGCTCGCTCGTTACGAATGGGTTACCGTCGCGGTCGCCGCCCGGCCAGAAACCGAGCTCCACCGGCGAGGGGTGATTAACGCGCTCGCTTGCACCGAGGTCGGTTGCCTCGAGGAGGCGCCGATGTATGTCGGGAAGAACGCGATAGAAGATATTCTCCATGAACCAGAGCAGGCTCTTCGCCTCGTCAAGCGGCGTCGGTTTCGCCTTGTTTTTGAAACGGGTCTTGCCCATCTGCAGCAGCAGATCGTTAATCTGCTTCAGATCGCCCCCGGTCACCGCCGCGCCGAGATCGGTGATTATGCCGAGAATCTCGTCGGGATAAAACTGTGTCGGATGAGCGGTAAGCACCAGCCGGACGCGATACTCTTCGAGCATATCGGTGAGATCGCTACGCCGGTCGAGCGACTCCAGGCGGCCGAGCAGGTCACGCAGACTCCCCGGGCCGTCGACATCCCGGACACGGTCATACGAGGCATCTTCGATTGCATCGAAGAGGACTACCTGTCTCTCCACCATCTGCATGAACTTGAAAAGCGTCGCGGTACGCTGTCGTGCATCGAGCCCCGACAGCTTCTCCTCGAAGAATCGATCTACGATCTCGATCGGTGAACGACCTCGCTGCAGGTGCTCACGTGCGTAGCTGTTGAATATCGGCAGCATTATGCCGGCGTCGCTCAAGCCCTCGAACGGCAGAGTAAGAAAAAGGCCGTTATAGAGCTGATACTTCATGGCGACGTGTTCATTGAACGCCGCAAGACTGTCCATGCGCTCCCCTATTTGTCGGTATCGCCGCGCAGGTGTTCTCCGAACCACTCCTTGGCGTGTTCGATCACCGCTTCCATGGTACCCGGCTCCTCGAAGAGATGCCCGGCATCCGGAACGATCCGCAACTCTCTCGGCCCGTGCAACTGCTCGATCGCCCGCTCATTGAGCTGACGGGTCTGATAGTCCTCGCCGCCGACGATCAGTAGACTCGGAATACGTATCTTGCGCAGATCCCCGAGCACGAGATCGGGACGTCCACCTCGACTCACGACGGCCCGAATGTGTGCCTGGCCGGCGTTGACCGCCTTGAACGCCACGGCACTCCCGGTGCTCGAACCGAAATACCCGACCGGTCGATTCACACCCGGTCCGTGCTCACACGCCCATGTCGTCGCCTCCGAAAGCCGCTCCGCCATCAGCGAAAGGTCGAGCCGCACATCGGGATCCTTGATTTCCTCGGGAGTCAGAAGATCGAACAGCAGACATGTGAACCCGGCATCTTCCAGCGCTCGCGCCACACTCAGGTTGCGGGGGCTCCATCGATTCGAGCCTGCCCCGTGGACGAAAATCACCAACCCGCGCGGCTCCTTCGGCTCGAGCACGATCGCTCCGAGCGACAGCTCCTTGAGCGGTATGGTCGTCTCCTGCTCCACGCTTACCTCGCTTGTCGCAGATCGGCCGACTGGACGTAGCCGATACTCTTCGACTGCATCGATTTGCGTGCAGCGCTGAGTGAACCTTCGGGTATGTTCACCCCGCGTGTGCAGTCGGCGATGACATGTGTCGAGAAACCGAGAGCTGCCGCATCCTCAGCGGTGAATCGTACACACACGTCTTCGGCAAGTCCGACGATATAGACGGTCGTGAAACCCAACCCTTTCAGGTACGGTTCGAGGCCGGTCGCTGTTTCGTGATCGTTCTCGAAGAATGCCGAGTACGAGTCGAGGTGGCCTTTCGTTCCTTTGTGAAGGATTAGGTTCACCGGTCTGGTATCGAGGTCGTCGTGGAACGCTGCCCCGTGCGTTCCCTGAATGCAGTGATCGGGCCAAAGCTGTTGATCGACGCCGCCACTCTCCACAGTATCCCCCGGATTCTTGCCGGAATGGGCGCTCGCGAAACTGACGTGGCCGGCCGGATGCCAATCTTTCGTTGCCACCACCAAAGGGAAGAGCCTCATGAGCGAATTGATCCGCGGGATGATCGTATCGCCGTACTCCACGGCGAGCGCTCCCCCGGGGCAGAAATCGTTCTGCACGTCGACTACGATCAGAGCAGCGGCGATCGATTTGTTCTTCTCAGCCATATCGGAACACCTCCTTACGCTACGATAGAAGCCCGACGACCGAATCGATTCGAGCGAGCATATTGCCCAACTCCCGGCGATCGGTGGAGCTCAGCGCGTCGGCATCGATCCGGCTCAGCTCGTCGTAGAGCGTCGACAGCGCACGCCCGGCCGAAAGGTCGTGATTCATTGCCGATTCGAACGCGCTGCGGAGCTTCGCGGCCGGGCCGGCGTCCGCGGCACGCTCGGTACCACGTTCGGCGGCAGATCCGGCGCCGGGCCCGGCACCGGCGTCAACATCTCCTCTCGCCTTCCCATCGATATGTCCGGCTACCATCTCTCTGAGCTCATCAATCCACCGGGCCGCCTCGGCCATGGCGTCCCAGGTGAAGTTCAGCTTTGTTCGATAGTGCTCGTGCATGAGGAAGTAGCGCAGATGATGCGGCTCGTATCCCCGATCGAAAATGTGTTCGGTATACAGGACGTTTCCTTTGCTCTTGCTCATGACCTCGCCGTCGACGATCAGGTGTTCACCGTGGAGAAAGTAACGCGCGAATTCCTTTCCGCTGTACGCCTCCATTACCGCGATGTTGTAGTCGTGATGGCGATAGAGATTGTCGATCCCGCCGCACTGTATATCGATCTGGGGGCCGAGATTCGCCACGATCATTGCCGGATCCTGTACGTTCCAGCTCGGCCTGCCACGACCGATCGCCGTGTCCCAACTCGACCCTTCCGGCATGATCCCTCCGGCTTCCGCTCCGTGCCAGAGAACGAAATCTCCGAGATTCCAGCGACGCCCCTCGTAGGTGTCACGCCCGAAGCGCACCCTGCGATTCGGCCAACGAGAGGTATCGAGCCCGTAGAGACGGCCGAACCCCTTCACCCTCGAGGCATCGAAGTAGTACTTGCCGTTGTGCTGATATGCGTAGCCCTTTGCCGCAAGCGCCTCGATGATCTCAACGGCGGTATCGACACTCGTGGTCGCCCTCGGGATCTCGTCGGGAAGCTTCAGCGCGAGCATCTCCGCTTCCTCGAAGAAACGATCCTGTACGCGACCGGTCACCGAGCTGACACTATCACCCTGCTCGACCGCCTCGGTGAGCGTCTTATCCTCCACATCGGTGAAGTTAATAACTCGAAGGACGCGAAGGCCAAGGTACTCGAGGTAGCGCACGAGGAGGTCTTCGTAGAGGAAGCTGCGATAGTTGCCGATGTGCGGTCTGCGGTAGGTAGACGGGCCGCAGGTGAAGATTCGCACCTCCCCCGGAGTGCGGCTCTCAAACGTTTCGAGCCGGCGTCCGAGGGTATTCATGAGTCTAAGATGGTCGGGTTGTGTTGTATTCATTTTGTGCAGGTCGATTATCAAATATTTCGTCGATTCGGTCGACGACCTCGTCCTCGAGTCGGTCAACGGCTTCGACCGCCGCAAGATTCTCCTCGATCTGCTCGATCCGACTCGCACCGGTGATCACGCTGCTGACACGCGGATTTCTCAGACACCACGCAAGCGCCAATTGAGCGGGCGTACAATCGATTTCGGCTGCCAGGGCGGTCAGCCGACTGATCTTGCCGGAGATCTCGCGTCCGAGGAAGTCGTTCTTCGTGTACATGTCGCGAAGCCATCGCTGATTCCCCAGTCGGCTCGCTTCCGGGACTCCCGAGGCGTACTTACCGGTCAGCAGCCCGGACGCCAGCGGGCTCCAGGTGGTCGCCCCGATGCCGAACTCGTCGAACAGCGGTACATACTCCCGTTCCAGGCGCTCGCGGACCAGAATGCTGTACTGCGGCTGCTCCACCACCGGCGGAATCGTCCGGTACTCGCGCGACAGGTGGATCGCCTCGCGAATAGACGCCGCGCTCCATTCACTCGTACCCCAGTACAGCGCCTTGCCGCTCCGGATGATCGAGTCCATGGCGAGTACCGTCTCTTCGATCGGTGTCTCCGGGTCGGGGCGATGGCAGAAAAGCAGATCGACATACTCAAGCCCCAGGCGTTTCAGGCTACCGTCGATTCCCTCGATCAGGTGTTTGCGTGACAATCCGGTGCGATTCGGTCCCTCTCCTCCCCAGAAGAGTTTGGTAGCGACAACGATATCCTCACGCCGCACACCGGCGAGAACCTGCCCGGTTATGCTCTCTGCAACGCCGTCGGCATACGACTCGGCGGTGTCGAAGAAGTTCACTCCGAGCTCCAGTGCCTTGCTCATGCACGACTTCGCCGCTTTCACGTCGAGCTGATCACCGAAGGTGATCCACGTACCGAATCCGAGGGCACTGAGCGCTATCCCCGCTTGCCCGAGTCTACGATACTCCATCCACGAACGTCCTCCGGGCGACAAGGGTACGCGCAGTAGCGGGCGTCTGCCAAGTGATCGATTCCGCGTTAGAATTGAGGAATACAATGATGATTCGAGTTGGAACCTGCAGCTGGAAATTCCCGTCGTGGAACGGGATCGTGTACGATCCGGACGAAAGCCGGCGCTACCTCGCTCAGTACTGCCGGAAGTACAGCACCGTGGAAATCGACCAGTGGTTCTGGTCGCTCTTCGCCGGCTCTCCTCCCCAACTGCCGCGCATCGAAACGGTGGCCGAGTACCTCGCCGACACGCCCGACGATTTTACCTTCAGCATTAAGGTGCCGAACAGCATTACACTCACGCACTTCTATCGGAAACGGAGATCGGAACCGATCGAGCCGAACCCCCACTTTCTGGATTCCGCTCTCTTCACCCGGTTTCTCGAGCGTATCCATCCGCTCCGAGACCGAACGGTTTCGCTCATGTTCCAGTTCGAGTACTTGAACAAGCGAAAAATGACCGGGCTCGAGCAATTCGTCGCACTGCTCGAAGGCTTTCTGCGATCGACAGCTGAAAGCGCCGCACAATGGCCGCTTGCCGTCGAGCCGCGAAACCCTCAATTCCTCGAGGCTTCCTATTTCGAGCTGCTCGCGCGGCATCGTGTCGCCCACGTATTCACTCACGGTTACTACATGCCGCCGACGCCGAAAGTCTACGAGCAATACGGGCACATGCTGCGCGATCGCGCGGTACTACGTTTGCTCGGGGGCGACCGGAAAGAAATCGAGGCGCGCACGAAGAAGCAGTGGAGCTCGCGTGTCACACCGAAAGAGGACGAGCTCGTCTCGATCGCCGACATGATCGCCGACCTCGCCGTCCGCGGCTTCGACACAACGGTAAACGTGAACAACCACTACGAAGGTTCGGCACCGCTGACGATCGGTGTGCTTTCGAATCTGTTACGCGAGCGTGAGATACCGTTTCGGTAGCAACATCACGAGAGTTCGGCACGGAAACGCGGCAACGACTCAGGGTGCTCGCGACGGATGAAGTCGAGCAACCCTTCGCGCACCGCGCAACGCAGATCCCACAGCTGTGGCGCATCACCGGCGGAGACCAGCGCCCGCAGCTCGACGGACCGTTCGTGCGCCTCGAACACCTGGATAATCGCGACGCGGCCGTCCCACTTCTCGTTCGACTCGCAGATCCGTTCCAGCTCGCGTCGCAACGGCTCCAGTGGACAGGTGTAGTCGACCCGCAGGAAGACGGTGCCGAGAAGCTCACTCGTCACACGCGTCCAGTTCTGGAATGGTTTCTCGAGAAAGTAGCTGACCGGAACGATCAGCCGGCGCTGGTCCCAGATTCGCAGTACTACGTAGGTCAAACCGATCTCTTCCACTCGGCCCCACTCACCTTCGACGATCAGCACGTCATCGAGGCGGATCGGCTGGGTGAATGCGACCTGCAGCCCGCTGAGCATGTGCCCGAGCGTACGCTGTGCCGCAAGTCCGATGATTATGCCGGCAACACCGGCGCTCGCAAGCAGCGTTGCACCTATCTCGCGCACCGCATCGAACGTCAGTAGTGCCGCCGACGCACCGAGAACCACCGCGACCACGATACCGACGCGCTTCAGAAAACCGACCTGCGTCTGGACCTTTCTGGCGCGTAGATTGTCGGACGCATCGAGGTCGTACTGAGCGAGAATGAACGTCTCGGCAACGAAGAGCACTTTCACGACGCCCCACGTGATGATCGCCAGCAGAAGGAGCACGATCAGTCGATCGAAGAGATGGGCGCCGGGCTCTTCCAGTTCATAGAGCGGACGGGCAGCGGCAACCGCAGCGAGCACCACCGCGTACGACACCGGCCGTTTCAAGTGCTGAAAAGCGACCGCGGCGATTGAACCGTCAAGCTTCGCGATCGTTCGCGAACCGACGAGACGGATAATCCAGGTCACCACGAGAACCGTCACGGCAACCAGAAGGACGGTGACGACCGACGACCCATCGGCCGGCACGACGTTCTGCAGCAGATCTCTCACGATTCCGGACACCGTAGCGGCAGATCGCTTATTCTGCCGGAAAGCTCCGGCAGTCGCTCGGCCGACTGATCGAGCGCCTCCCGCGCTGCGATCACACACGTACTCGAGCCCGATCGCATGTTCGAGGCCAGCCTTTTACCAGCGCTCGCGACATCTTCCGCACTCGTTCGCCGCAGGACGTCGCGTCGGAGCTGCCGAAGTTCATCGCTGACGCCGGTCAGAAAGCGGCGCAGACTTATCGCATTCTTCTGCGAAGGCGAAAGCGGTCTCGTGTCGCTACCCACCATTCCGAGTACGGCGAGTTCGACATCGCGCGGCGCCGGAGGTGTCTCCGCGTAGTGGGCGAGCGCTCCCTCGAACGCATCGAGGGTCTCGATTATCCGTGGATCGCGATAGCTGGCCATCGCAAAAAGTCCCTCCGCCCCGTTCTGAAGCGCGAACGCACCGTAGGCGCCGCCCTGCATGCGAATTCGCTCCCACAGATAGCCGGTACGCAGGAGGTGGGCGAGTACCCCCTCATGAGCGTACTCCGGTTCGCCGAGCCGGGAAGCTCGTATGACGCGCGCGACGTAGCCGACGCCGGCGGGAACGCTGAGCCCTTCGAACACCTCCGAGCTCTCGCCGCCTCGGCTCGCCGCGCCCCTGTCGGCCGCCGCCTCTCCGTTGTCACCGCGATCGTTCGGGTTCTCGCTCTCTTGGCCGTCGCCGAGCGAGGCCACGAAGCGCTCGAGATGGCCGCGGCCGGCATCGAGCAGCTCCGGATCGGCTGCCACCGCCGCGCTGACCGCCGGAGCGACGAAGAGTTGCTCCCGCAACCGCTCGAACGCCGCGGCGATCCGCTCAACCGTCGTGTCCGGGTCCATCGCGATGATCGAGTGCAACTGTTCGATGCCGCGAAACCGATCTCGGATCGCCGCCGGCGGCGACAGCCTCGATGCCGCACGGGTCCATGCGAAGCTGCTTCCCTCCGGAATCACCGCGCTCTTCATATCGTTGCGTTCTTCGAGCAGCAGGTCGCGGATTCTGCGATGATCGCCGAAGTCGGCACGGCGCAACAGATCGAAAGCAAGGCCGAAGCCTTCGTCGGCGGTCTCGGCAAGCGATTTCACACGAACGGTGAGAGTCGTTACCGGTCTCCCGTCTTCGGCGTGCCCGGTGGAGCCGACGCCTGCGGTAAAACCGCCGGTGCTGAGATCGAGCTTGCGCGCAACGGCATCGTATGAGAGTTCCGGAAGGCCGATATCGGTAATGGTATTCGCAAACAGCGGCGCGTACGGCAACAGGTCGTCGTCGATGCCACTCATATCGAACGACAGATCGAGATAGATAATGCCGCCGGTGTCGAGCTCGTGTGAAAGGAGCGGCCCGCCGCCGGGCAGCGTGCCGAGCTCGTACGGGATACGTTCGACCTGCGCCGGCACATCATCCATTGTGAGAAAGGGAATCGCGGCAACCGCCTCCGGTCGATCAGGTTCCGACTGAAGCGCCTGCAACCGTTCGTTCTGCAGACGCAGCTCGCTCCGATCGGCGTCGTTGAAGCCCTTCTCGATCGCCGAAAGCTCTTCACGTACCGCCTCGCGCTCGCGCCGATCGTACTCCCGGTCCGGTGTCACAAGCAGCGTCGTCCGGTGCGGGTTCTTGAGCAGCAACTCGTCAATGAGCTCTTCGAAGTAGCGCGGGTTGGTGCGAACCGCGTCGCGAAGGGCGGCGAAGTGCTCGACGAAACACATCGTGTCCTCCGGTTCACCGCCGTGTAACCACGACCGCGCGGCACGACGCATCAACCGTAATCCGAACCCGGATCCGCTGCGCTCGCGGTGCAAGAATGCCATTTTTCTTAACGTTCCCTCCACGACGTCCGGGTCGATACCGTCGTCGCGAAGCGTGCGCAACGTAGTGAGAACGAGATCCTCGATTGCCTGTTGCTTCTCCGGATCGGTTCCTCGGAGCCCCGCCGAGAAGGTTATCTCCCGCAACTCGGTCTCCAGACCGCTCGGCGCGCTGAGATCCTCGCCGAGGCCCGACTCGATCAGCGCCTTGTACAGCGGCGCTCCGCTGCCGCCGAGGAGAATATCGCCGAGCGCCTCGCACACAAGCACGCGAGCGGGTCTCTCTACATCGGTCAGCAGCCAGTTGACCGTCACCGAGGACAGCCCTCCGGTGTCTTCCTGGTCGGTAGGATAGCGCGCGTGAATCGTGCGAGGTTCGCTCCAGCGCGGCTGCAGCTCGACGGTTATGCCGGACGCTGCAGGGCGATCGCCCGACGCCGGCCCTCGCTCGGCGGCGCCGTTCGTGCCGGACGCCGCCCCGTGCTCCGCCGTCGCCCCGAAACGCGCGAGAAACTCCTCGTGCAGAAAGGCAAGGTACTCGTCGGTGTCGATATTCCCGTAGAGAAAGATCCGGGCGTTCGAGGGATGGTAGTAGCGCCGGTGGAAATCGAGAAAACTCTCATAGGTGAGCTTCGGAATTTCTTGCGGGTTGCCGCCGGAGTCGTAGCCGTAGGCGGTATCGGGAAAGAGCGAGCGCAACGCCATCTCCCCGGCGATCGCGTCGTGCGTTGAGTAGGCGCCTTTCATCTCGTTGTAGACGATTCCCGAATAGTCGAGCGAGCCGTCGTCGGAAACGATAAGGCGGTGTCCTTCCTGGCGAAACATCTCTTCCTTCAACAGCGGAAAGAAGACCGCATCGCCGTACACCTTCATGAGGTTGAAGAGATCGGCCGCTACCGTGCTGCTCGCCGGATACACGGTCTTGTCGGGAAATGTCAGCGCGTTGAGAAAGGTATACATACTGCCCTTGAGAAGCAGCAGGAACGGATCCTTCACCGGATAGCGATCGGAGCCGCAGAGCACCGTATGCTCGAGAATATGTGCGACACCGGTCGAATCGGGTGGCACCGTCTTGAAAATGAACGCGAACAGGTTCTCCGGATCGTCGTTGTGCAGATGGTAGATGTCGCACCCGGTTTCGTTGTGGCGAAAGCGACGACCGACACCGCGGAACTCGTCGAGCGGAGTATCGCGGATGTGCGTGAAGTGGGTTGATGGTGATGTTTTGCTCATGTCAGCGTTCGGTTCCCTCGGTCAGCGGGCCGTTCCAGCGTGCGACTCCGCCGAAGTTGCGTACGTTGGTGAAGCCGGCGCCCTGCAACACGCCCTTTGCGTATTCGCTTCGACCGCCGGCCGCGCAGTAAACGACGATGGGCGTATCCTTGGCGATATCGAGCTTCGCCGGATCGAGCAGCGTGTGAGGAATGTGGCCGGCGCCGGGAATGTGGCCGCTGCGATACTCATCGTCGGAGCGCACGTCGATGAGCACCACCGCATCTTGACTGAGCATCTCCCTTAACCGCTCAGGGGAGGGCTCGAAACGTGAATCGACCCCGATTCCGAAATTGCGTTGCAGGAAGCCCTTGATCGGATTCGCCACCGCTGGAGCTCCGCGTCAGGTGAACTGCATGTCGGTCAGGAGAGTCAGCTTCGCCTTGCTGCGTTCATCTTCCGGATTAATCTGCAGCGCGCGGCGGAAACACTGCACCGCCCGCGTGTTGTCGTGCATCCCGAAGTAGACGGTTCCCAGCATGTAATGGACCTCCGCGAACTGCGGGGTACGCTCGACGAGCTCGAGCAACGGCGCGAGCGCTCCTTCGTAGTCCTTTACCTTCAGCTTCAACTGCCCCAGATAGAGGTTCGCGATCATCGATTCCGGGCTCTGCTCCTTGAAACTGCGGAAGCCCTCGGCAGCCTGCTCATCGTTGCCGAGATACATGTTGATGAGCCCGATATAGTAGCTCGCCATCGCATGATTCTGCTTCGTCCCGGCAACCATGCGGAACGCCTCGAGCGCTCGATTGAGATGTCCCTTGCGGTAGAAGCAAACGCCAAGCTGATAGTACGCCAGCCCGAAGTCCGGATCGACGAACACCGCCTCCTGATACTTCTCGATCGCAACATCGAGCTTCCCGAGGCTGTAGTAGATATTCCCGAGTATCAGTCGAACGAAGGTGCTCTTCTCGTAATTCGCGCACAACTCCACGAAGTGAGGCTCGGCCGCCGCCCAGTCGCCGGCGAGATAGTGCGACATTGCTTCGTTGTATGCAGGGTCGGAATAGTTGAGCTCTTTCATTGTGCCGAAAGTGTACACTCCGGCGAATCAGACGACAAGGAGGCCGCCGCCGGAGCGGCGGGGTAAGGCGCGAATCGTCGCATGAAACGGGCTGCTACCGAGATCCGACCTCACCGCCGTGTTCGTCTTCGACATGTACCCGTACGATCTCTTCGAACGAGCGGTCGGCTCTGAAACCGAGTTCGAGCGCCCGCTCGGGGGCGAAATCGCGCGCCCACCCCCCGACCAGCCGTTCGATCTGAGGATCGCGCTCTCGCCGGATCAACTCCACCACCCGATCGCCGGCAACCGCACGGAGCGCCTCGATCTGTTCCGCGACCGTAGCAGAGACGCCGGGCATATTCAGGTTTCTGCGCGGTCCGACGCTCGCGGTGTCGAGAGTCGCTGCGTGTACGAGAAATCCGACCGCCGACCGAGGCGAGGCAAACCAGTGCCGAACCGATTCGTCGACAGGAAGCACCGCCTCCTTCCCGGCAAGCGGCTCGCGGATGATGTTGGAGAAGAACCCGGTAGCCGCCTTGTTCGGAGCGCCGGGGCGGACACAGATAGTAGGAAGGCGAATGCCGATGCCGTCGAGAATACCGCGACGCGTATAGTCGGAAAGCAGCAGCTCGCCGACCGCCTTCTGCGTACCGTAGCTTGTCAGCGGTGTACAGAAGAAGTCGTCGGGGATTCGGTCGGGAAGCGGCGCACCGAAAACCGCGATTGAAGAGCTGAAGACGAAACGCGGTTGATACCGATCACCGGCCGCACGGACCGCTTCGAGAAGATTCCTGGTACCGTCAAGATTGGCCGCATACCCCTTCTCGAAGTCGGCCTCCGCCTCTCCGGACACCACCGCCGCGAGGTGGAAAATGAGATCGGGTCGATCGGCGAGCGTCTTAGAAGCGATCGCCGGTTCCGCAAGATCGCCGCCTACTGTTTCGACGGCGAAGTTCGCTGTTTCGGGCGTCTCCGGGCGCACGATGTCGTGTTCGGTAAGCCGGGTAACGGGGTGCCCGAAGAGCTGCGGTTCATCGGCGATTCTTTGAATCAGTTTCCGTCCGATCATACCGGCGGCGCCGGTAACAAGTACGTGCACGTGAGTGCTCCTTTAGCAAAGCGAATCGATTGATCGATCCGCCGGTTCGCTTGAGCCAGCGGTAGAGATGAGAATAGCGCGCCGCCGGCGCCGTGTAAACGAGTCACGGAGTCGCTGCGCCCCGATTCGACTTATGGCACGGTGAACCCGGGCGACAAGCTACACCGCAAATGCCGCCGCAGCCGCACCAACGAGCCCGGCGTCGCTGCTCAGTTCGGCAACGACGAACTCGACGCTCGCGGCAACGTGTGGGAGCACGAACCTCCCGAAGCGCTCTCGTACAAGCGGGATAATGAGATCGGCCGATCCCATTATCCCCCCGGCAAATACGATGCGCTCGGGAGCGACCGTCAACGCGAGAGCCGCGGCCGCCCGCGCGAGCGTGTCGCAGACCGTTTCGTTCACCGCGGCAGCGAGCGGGTCGCCGTTTCTCAGCTGAGTGTAGATGTGTTCGGCCTCGATATCGCTCGCCCCCGAGCGCGCAGCGCGAGCGAGATCGCTCGCACGCTCGTCGAAGCCGTCGGCCAGCTCGCGGACGAGCGATCGCATTCCGCTCGCAGAGGCATACGCTTCAATACAGCCGCGGTTGCCACATGCGCAGAGTCGCCCACCGGGGTCGATGACCAGATGCCCGAGCTCTCCGGCACCCCCGCCCCTGCCGGCATGGGGTCGTCCCTCGATTACGATCCCGACTCCGATTCCGGTACCTACCGATACGAGAGCAAGATCTCGCGTCCCCCGCCCGGCTCCGAATCGCAGTTCCCCCATGGCAGCGGCGTTCGCGTCGTTCAACGCGACCACCCGTCGCCCGAGTCTGCGTTCGAGCTCTCCGGCGATCGAGAAGTCGGCCCATCCGGCGATGTTGACCGCGGCGTCGTGCAGATAGCCATCCCCATCGATCATCCCCGGACTGCCGATACCGACCGCATCCACAGCCGACACCCCCCCGGCGGCGTCCGCGGCCTCGCGAATCGCCGTGCTCGTCGCCTCGAGTACCGACTCGCGACCGTCGGTAGGGGTCGCGATCCGGCGCGAACGCGACACCGACCCGGTTTCATCGACGAGTGCGCACTTCAGCCACGTTCCGCCGAGATCGACCGCCACCACCTGTCTGGTCCCTCCGCCGTTCGGACTCATACAGCCTCCCCGAGGGTTCTCGCCACATCTTCCCACCGTATTGATGTCGCCTCCTCTCCATAGCGAGGAATTCGGAAAAGGTGCTCGAGCACAAGCGCGGCGGCCCCTGCCGCCATCTCGTCTTCGGCAAGCAGTGATTGGCGCATTCGCAAGACAACGCGTGCGAGATATCCGGAAGAGAATTCGCTCGCCACAACTCCCATGACCTCTTCGTAGTAGTCACGAAGGACTCCACCGAAGACAACCGAAGCGGGGTCGACGACGCTGAGTACGGGAATCAGATTGCTTAACAGCTCGATGAGAAACGCTCTCCGTACGTCCGCATTCTCGCGGATACCGGAGAGATCGTGCGCGGCGATAGAGAGCTGTGTCCGCTCATCCCCCCTCCATCCGCTGCTATAGAGCTCGCCGGCCGAGTGTGTAGCTCCCGAACGGACCGTTCCGTCGGCGGCGAGTCCGAGACCGATACCGAGATGCTCGGCACCGACCTTCGCCAGAACGAAGAGCAGATCGTCCTCGTACTCGTTCATCCGTCCCGCGTGCAGCTCTCCCCATGCGCAGCAGTTCGCGTCGTTGTCGTAGACGATCGGAATATCGTAGCCCGTCGGTCGGCGCCGTTCCGCGGCAACCTCGCCGGACGCCTCACGGTGATCGCGCCGTCCTGAACCAACGCAGGCCCGACCGTGCAACTGTGTGTCGACGACGCCGAGCTCCCGCGAATGGACGATCCGGGCATCGGCCGGTGAGATGTAGCCGGGAATAGCGCACCCGGCTCCGATGACCTGCACACCGTGATTGCCCGCGCGCGTGGCTACCGATCCGACCGTAGCAGCGATCTCCGCGGCAGGGTTGGTGACGAAGTCACATCGGCCCGCTTCGCGATAGCGAATGGAACCGGAGTTGTCGCGGACAACCGCGCGATACCCTTCCGCATCTATTTCGATACCGAGGGCACAGAGTCGTTCATCTGTGACCCGGAGTCCGACCGCCCGCCGCCCCGCCCTCGCCGCCGGTGGATCGTTCTCCGACGGCATTCTCCGTCCGGCGGCGAGCTCCTCGATCAGGCCGGCATCGATCAGCTCACCGGTGATGTTCGAGATCGTCGAGCGATCGAGTGCAAGGCGGTCGGCGAGCTCGCTCCGCGATGCTCCGGGAGCACGCCGCAGATCGTTGAGGACGAGCGCCCGGTTCATCGAGCGCTGGAATGGCTTGTTGCCGCGGGGGGTCGCACTATTCGATTGCACCGACCGCGCCGTCGATCGGCCCGCGCTCGATACGCTCGAACCGCCGGCAGTCGTCCGCTTCGCCACCGCTACCGGTCCTCCGCCGCCCGCTTCAGCTCGCGCGACTGCTGATAGAACTCGTCGAGCGACATATCGCGCAGAAAGACGAAACCTCGCGTGGCCCGCATGAGCGCGCTCGGGTGCTCATAGAAGTACT
>PUOG01000174.1 GCA_003552745.1 Spirochaetaceae bacterium | reverse complement strand
TACACGTTCCCAGTCCTTCGCGCACTGCCTGCAACATCATGAAACTGCCGGCGATGCTGAGGTCGACCGGATACGCCAGCTGACCGTTCGGCATCTTATAGTCGATGTTCGTCGTGCACAGTGCGATTGTAGCCGGGGCGATACCTACCCACTCCTGTCCGAAGCAGGCGTCCTGCAGGCGCTGTCGAATCGCCGTATCCATTACTACGATGAAACGCCACGGCTGACGGTTCTTCGCGCTCGGTGCTCGGCGTCCGGCTTCGATGATCCGGTCGATCGAGCCTCGATCAATATCCTCCGTCGTGAACTCGCGTACACTGAAGCGTTGTTCGATTTCGGGAAGTAAATCCATTGCGTTCGTTCCTCGTATCCCCGTAGCTTGACCGACGAGTCTCCGGCTCCGTAGTCTGTTAATCAGTGAAACTGCGTTGTGCTGTCTTCGTGGCCTTAATCATAACAGCTTCTCCGCTTCTTTCCCAGTCGACGGATTCGGAGTCGGCCGCGCACAAGACGGAACGGATCGAGGAGGCCTATCCATTCTTGGAAGGCTCAATCGGGGAACGAGCGGTATTCGAGGCAATCGAGAGCTCGCTTGATGATGCCGGTATTGAGTACAATCGCCTGCGGTTCGAGGAGCTTCCCGGCGTACACTCATTCTCGTCGGTGGTCCACGCACATATCCCGGGTCGTTCGGACGACCGACTCGCGGTAGCAGTACCGGTTTCCTCTCCCGAGCGAGCGCCGTTGTCGAAATCGGGTGCAATCAACATCGCTGCAGCACTGATGGCAGCTTCGAGGATCGAACAGACGACGCCGCCCGTTGCCATCGACTTCTACTTTCTCGGAGCCGAACGCGGCGTATCCACCGACTTCCCGCTCGGGTCGCGGCTGGTGCTCGACAGAGTCGACGCCGATCCGCCGGATGCGCTCATATATGTCGATATAGCGGGTGCGAGCGGATGGGAATCGGACTCATCTGAGCTCGTGTTACTGTCGGGAAGTCGTGGTATGGTTGCGCCGGATTGGCTCGCCCGAGCCGCACGCGATTCGACAAAGGCTGCAGGTATTCCGACCGTAATCGACGACCGCGCGACTCAGCTTTTTCGGATCAACGCCGCTCCTCCCGGTCGCACTTTCTTACTGGAACCGTGGCTCTCCGGAGACGTCCCGGCCGTATTGCTCGTCGACAGCGACAGCCGGTACATGGAGCGACGCGATGCGTTTGACACGCCGTTCGAGTCGCCGAACTCCGGGAACCCGGACGAACGCCAACACGCCGCGGAGCTGCTGGCAGAGGCGCTCACGGAGCTTCCACAGCGATTCTCCGCCGGGATACCGAGGCAATGGGATCGTCACACAATGGCATTGACGGTCGGCGAAAACCGCTACGCCGTTGGAGAGCGATACTACCTGATGGCACTCCTCGCGGTATCAGGACTGGCGATGCTTTATGGGAGCATCTATCGAAAACCGCTCGCCCGCTATATAAGGACGATCAGACATAATTTCTGGACACTTCCCGTTCTCTTCGGAACGGTATTCGCTTACCTTGGGGTGTCCGGCGCCATCGCAGAGTGGCTGCTATCTTTCCGCCCTGTCCCGGAGCTCTGGCGGTACGCACCACTGATGACAGTGCTGTTCAAGCTCACTCTCGCGAGTGCTCTCTTTCAAGCAACGTATCTGCTCGTCGGGCGTCTTCCTCTTTCACGCAACGGGAGCTTTTACACAGCGAGCGCACTTCTAATCGTCTTCTTCAGCATCCTCGTCTTTGCTGCGCTCAATATCGCTCTGTCGGCATACTTCCTCGTCGCTTTCATCTTCGTGTTCCTCTTTTCGGTTTCTCGCCGTAAGATCATGAAACTGCTCTGGCTTGCGGGATCGCTCGTTCCGTTGGCGATACTCGCTGGTATCGCCTTCACCCGATTCGCGGACGAAGTCGTCGAGTTTTTCGTCAGCGGCTGGCTCGGAGACCTTCTTCTTTCCGCAGCGCTCCTGCCTGCATTGCTGCTATTCATCCGCCTCGGCTTCCTCTTTTCGCATCCACGAAAAGGACGCAGTGCGTTCGCCGTGAAGCTCGTTACGACCGTGCTGGTTACAGCAACTGCCGCACTCGCCGTGTATCTACTCACGTTTCCTCCGTTCGACGATGAAACTCCGCAGATCGTCAGGGTCACAGACAGTCGTGACTTCGATGAGGGTTTGCGTGCCATTGAGCTGACAAGCAATGCTGCGCTTCCGGAACTGGAGTACAGCCGCACACGGTACGTACCGGAGGGAGCGCGAACGGTATATCGACGAGAAGATCCCGATATGCCCCAGCGCATGCTATCGGTCAGACAGATCGATCGCGAATCATTTCTCGGACGAACTCATTACCGTCTGGAAGTCGACGCGCCGCAGCGCATTCGTTCGCTTGATATTGAGTTGCATTCGGATGCTCCGTTGCTCCTCTATAACGCAAACTTCCCGTTTACTCCGGTCGAAGACGGACGCCGCACCATCCTCCACATCGGTCGCAACCCTCCTCGGCCGCTCGAGCTCGAGCTAGTCATACCGACAGAAGTGGAGGTAGCGCTGAAATACGACGCTGAGCTCTCCGCAATTCCGCCGCGAACGGAGACGCCGCACGTACTCCCCTTCGCCCGAACGATCGAACGCGGCTCATTTCCGATCACCGGTGGAGGCGCGCCCTGAATGGGTCGCAATGCGGTCTACTGCCATGTCGATCTGGATGCGTTCTATGCATCGGTCGAACAGCTGGACAAGCCGGAGCTTCGTGGTAAGCCGGTCATAGTAGGCGGTAGTGAACGTGGACGCGGCGTCGTCAGTGCCTGCAGCTACGAGGCTCGCAGATACGGAGTGCACAGCGCAATGCCGGCGGCGGAGGCCCGACGTCGTGCTCCCGAAGCCGTTTTTCTCCCAGTCCGCATGGAGCGCTACCAGGAACTCTCCGCACAGATAATGACAGTGCTTTCCGAGTACACTCCGACAATTCAACAGATTTCGATCGACGAAGCATTCCTCGACCTCACGGGAACCGAGCGGCTGTCAGGTCACCCGGTGGATGTCGGTCACACAATCAAACGGCGAATTCGCGAATCGTTCGGTCTCACCGCTTCGGTCGGCGTTGGTCCTACTCGCTTTGTGGCGAAGATGGCCTCCGATTTCGATAAACCTGACGGGCTTCACTACGTCGAGGCCGGCGGGGAGGAGGACTTTGTCCTCGGTCTCGATCTCACCGATCTCTGGGGACTCGGACGAAAGACGCGCTCTCGTCTCGAAGCGCTCGGGATCACGCGGGTTTCAGATCTTCACGCTCAACGGATCGAGGTCTTACGAGGCCATTTCGGAGAGGCAGGAGGCACTTTTCTGTACCGGATCGCTCGCGGAATCGATCCCGGCATATTCTCCGGTACGCGCAAGTCACACTCGATTTCTTCGGAAACCACATTCGAGCGAGACATCGCCGATCCGGACATACTCTCAGCGATTCTGCTCGAACTGTGCGAACAGGTCATGTACCGGCGATATCGCGAGGGTGGAGTCAGCCGCACGGTACAGCTCAAATTGCGGGAACACGATTTCTCGACGCGTACGGTCAGGCGAAGTGTCGCGCACGATATTGGAAGCACCGACGAGCTCTTTCGCGAGGCGAAGCGATTGCTCGGCGAACGGTGGGATGGTACGCCGTTGCGGCTTCTCGGGTGCGGCTTGGGAAACGTACAATCTCCCGAATCAACTACCGGGCAGCCGGAGCTCTTCGAGCAGCCCGATCAGAGCGCTGAGCGGCGCCGCCGGCTCGAACAGGCGGTGTTCAGGCTGCGCGAGGGCGGAGCTCACATTAGAAAGGCAGGTGGTTTGCGGGACGAGCATCGCAACGAGTGAACCAGGACCTAATGGCGAGACGGATCGAATACGCTCGGAATATGCGGGGCGACATGCTCTGCGAGTCGACGGAGGAACGGCTCGTCTTCCGGTCCGAACGGGTCGCGCATATGACTGTCGATGTCGATCTCGGCGATGAAGCGGCCCTTCCAGAAGACCGGCACGACGATCTCCGCCTTCGTCTTAACGCTGCAACTCAGATAGTTCTCGGCGGCCGAGACGTCGGGCACGACATGGGTATCGAGGCTCTCGGCGCTCTGCCCACAGATTCCGCGACCATACGGGATTTGGGTGTGTTCCGTCGGTTCGCCGCAGAACGGACCGAGTACGAGAATCCGCTTTTCCGGGACCGCAAAGTAGAAGCCCGTCCAATCGTAGTGCGGGACTTGCTCACAGAGCAGATCACAGATAAGTTGCAGACACTGACCCGCCTCTTTCGCAGGCGGCAGTAGTTGCTTAGCCTTTCGTTCGATTGTGTTAAAATCAATGGACACGATAAGGCAAGATTAGGACAGAATCGAAACCCGGAGCAAGTCATGATCAAGATGAATCCCAATTACTCCATGTTGGCCTCGAGCTATCTTTTCTCACGCATCGCTGAGAAAGTGAACGAGCATCTTCGGAAGAATCCGGATGCTGACATCATCAAACTCGGCATCGGTGACGTAACGCGCAGCCTGCCGGAAGTCTCGGTGAGGGCCCTGAAGCGTGCTGCCGATGAGCTCGGAACGGAGAAAGCGTTTCGCGGCTATGGCCCCGAGCAGGGATACGAGTTTCTGCGCATGGCGGTCGCCACCAACGATTATCACGGACTCGATATAGACCCGGATGAAATCTTCGTCAGCGACGGTGCAAAATGTGATACCGGCAACTTCCTGGATGTCCTGGCACAGGATATCAGGGTTGCCGTGCCCGACCCCGTCTATCCTGTGTATGTAGACACAAATGTCATGGCCGGTCGTGCGACCGGGTATCACCACGGCAGGTACGAGGGATTGCACTATCTCGAGGGTTCACCCGATAACGATTTCGTGCCGGTACCACCCACCGAGCGCGTAGATCTGATCTACCTGTGCTTCCCGAACAACCCTACCGGTGCGGTTGCCACTCGCGATCAGCTGCAGCTATGGGTTGATTACGCCCTCGGCGCGGGAGCACTCATACTTTTCGACGCCGCCTACGAGCGATTCATCAGCGATCGGACGATTCCGCGTTCGATTTACGAGATCAAGGGGGCGAAAGAATGCGCCGTGGAGTTCAGGAGCTTCTCGAAGACCGCGGGGTTTACCGGAACTCGCTGCGCGTTCACCGTCGTACCGAAGGCAATACGCATAGGAAGCGATCACGGGAAGCGACACTCACTTCACGCACTGTGGCATCGCAGGCAATCCACTAAGTTCAATGGCGTCTCTTATCCGGTGCAGCGGGCCGCGGAGGCAGTCTACAGCTCAGAGGGTAAGCGGGAGGTCGCCGAGCGCATCTCGTACTATATGAAGAACGCACACATGATCCGCGATACCGCTCAACGGCACGGATACAACTGCTGGGGTGGCCGAAACAGCCCGTATGTATGGATCGAAACCGGAACCGACAGCTGGAGCTTTTTCGACCGCCTGCTCTCGGAAGCCTCGGTGGTAATCACACCCGGTGTCGGTTTCGGGCGAATGGGTGAAGGTTTCATCCGCATCAGCGCATTCAACAGTCACGAGAACGTCGAACACGCGCTCAAGAGAATCGAGAAGACGCTGTGAAGCACGAAAAGAGCGAGACGCTGGTAGCTAACCGACTCACACATCGAAAAGGCAGCAACACTGCATCTCACTCTGGTGAGGCTGTCGCTCGGTACAGTGATGGAGGCACTGGCTCCTGACTGCCGTCGGATCAACTCCCTTGTTTCGACGCCCTTTGATCGAGAGCACGCCGTCCGCTTCGAGCTTCTTGAGCGTTTGTACGACCCCTTCAACACTGAGTCCGGTGAGTTCGGCGAGCTCTTTTCGCGGAATGGAAACTCCCAACCGGCCAACGTCCCGATAACTCGCTCACGCACGCGACGGAATTCGGCGAGAGCAGCGAGCACCCGCGAGCGGGCGCCGTCATACGCCAGACTCGCAGTAAAAGACTCAGCATGCTCGAGATCTTCCGCCATTAGTTTCACAATGGCGACACGGAACATCGGTTCGCACGAGGCGAACAGTTCTTCGAGCGCCGGTCGCGGCATGAACACACCTCGCGTCTTCTCATGAGCGCGGCAGTGTATGAGCCTGTCCGACCACCGCCATACGAGGCCGAACCCCGCCGGATCGTGATAGCATGGGGCTATGGACGACAAAGCCCGACTTTCGACCGGCCTTCCGGCGCTCGATGAGTGCACCGACGGACTTCGCGCCGGCGACAACGTGGTATTCCGTTTCGACGATCTCGATCAGTACGAATGGGCGGTCCAGGCTCGAGTCGATCACGTTCTCCGCAACGGGGGGTCGGTGCACTATTTTCGCTTTGCCGGGCATCGACCTCTTCTCAACGAGCGCTCCGGAGTGATTACGCACAAAGTCAATCCGGAGAAGGGCTTTGAACGAGTGATTACCGATATTCACTCGGTGATCCGGCAGTCGGGAATCGGAGCGAATTTCGTGTACGATGTACTCTCGGAGTTGTCGAGTACCTACTTCAGCGATCGGATGATCGGCAATTTCTTCAGTGTCACGTGTCCGTATCTTCGACGATTGCGCACGATCGCGTACTTCGGAATCGAACGCAACGTTCACTCTTTTCACGCTGTTAAACCGATTCGTGAAACCACACAACTATTCATCGATCTGTATCGATCGGACGGTCAAACGTATGCCATGCCGGCAAAGATCGAGGGTCGCGAACGTCGCGACCTGTTACAGATGCGAAAGCTCACCACCGACCGATCCCATTTCGTTACCGACAGTCCATCGATCGCCCGTGTACTTCACGCTCAGCCGTGGCCAGGGCTTCCGTCGGCGAGCTACCGCATGATCGGAATATGGGATCGTACATTTCTCGAAGCAGAGGAAATCGCCCGATCGACACGGAGCTCCCCGGACAGTGCCGAGCGTCGCGAAATCTTCCACGAGCTTCTCTCGATGCTCACCGGTGCGCAAGACAGAATGTACGGACTTCTCGAGCGTTACTTTACCGTGGAAGATGTCATCCGCATCTGGAAACGCACGATCGGGACCGGGATGATCGGTGGAAAGTCAACCGGCATGCTCGCTGCAACGGCAATTCTCAGATCGACCGATGCGAAGTGGCACGATCTGCTGGAACCTCACGATTCGTTTTTCATCGGATCCGACGTCTTCTACTCCTACCTGGTGGAGAACGACTGCTGGTGGTACCGGCAGCTACAGAAACACCCACGACACTACTTGGATCATAACGATGCCATTCGAGACAAGATGCTCTCCGGCAACTTCCCCGATTACATGCTCCAGCGCTTTTCCGACATGCTCGACTACTTCGCACCCGCCCCGATCATCGTTCGTTCGTCAAGCCTTCTCGAAGATGCCTTCGGCAACGCATTCGCCGGAAAGTACGACAGCATTTTCTGCGTGAACCAGGGAACGCAGCAAGAGCGTCTCACGGCGTTCGTTCGTGCGGTTAGGTGGATCTATTCCGGCACCATGAGTCGCGAGGCCCTTGAGTATCGTAAGTACAGAGGAATCCTCGATCGCGACGAGCAGATGGCGCTTCTCGTTCAGCGGGTTTCGGGGAGCCAACACGGCGAGTGGCATCTGCCGCATATCGCCGGAGTCGGTTTTTCTTTCAATCCGTACGCATGGAATGCCGACATCGATCCTAAAGCCGGGATGATCCGCCTGGTCGCCGGCCTCGGAACGCGAGCGGTGGAGCGCAATGACGATGACTACACTCGTATCGTGGCCCTGAACGCTCCCGGCGCCCAGCCGACCTCCGGACACGAAGAGCGCCGCCGGTACTCACAGCGGAATATCGACGCGCTGAACCTCGAACATAACCGAATCGAGAGCGCGGACGTCGAGACACTCATTGAATCGGCTCCTACGCTGCCACTTCGAGTCTTTTCGCGATTAGACCGCGACGCCGGACGTGTAATCGATTTCCGATATCTGCTGCAAAGCTCGAACTTCGTTTCGGATATGCGTGAGATGCTCCAGACGCTCGAGCACGCCTATGCGGCACCGGTCGACATCGAATTCACTACGAACTTCCATAACGAGAACGCGTATGCAATTAACGTCGTCCAGTGTCGTCCTCTTCAGATCAAAGGCACCGGCTCGGTCGCCGGGCCAAAACCGACCCCCGAAGAGATAGACTGCTTTATTGAGAGCCACGGAGGCGTTATCGGCCACAGCCGAAAGATCCGGATCGACCGTATCGTCATAGTCGATCCCACAGCGTACGGTCAGCTCCCCGAAGCGAAGCGCTACGCGCTCGCACGCTCATTGAGGCCGATCGTTAAGAGGCGCTTTCCCGAAGAGATGGTGATGTTGATAGGTCCCGGGCGCTGGGGAACGAGCACACCAGCGCTCGGAGTTCCCGTTCACGTCACGGATATCTCCGACACGGCGGTGTTGATGGAGGTGGATATCATGCACGACGGCCTGGTACCCGACCTCTCTCTGGGAACCCATGTTTTCCATGAAATGGTTGAGCTCGATATGCTCTACGTCGCGCACTTCTCGACGAGGAGTCGGAATCGACTTCGTCTCGGCACCTTACGAGGGGAGCTTGCAGCCAACACTCCGCAGCTTACTGACTCCGACATTGCCGAATGCATCTCTGTAGTTTCGGTCAAGGACGATCGTACCCCGATCATCTGCTACGCCGATACGCGGAGTCAGGTCTGCATGGTGTATCGCGAACGCTGACGAGGGTAGTCCGCTACATAACTCCCTGATCGATCATCGCGTCCGCAACCCGCGTGAATCCGGCTGCGTTCGCGCCGAGGACATAATTGCCCTGATCGCCATACCGTTCCGAAGCAGCATACGCATCCTCGTGGATCTGCTTCATGATCGAAGCGAGGCGCGAATCCACCTCTTCACTACGCCAGTTGAGTCTCATCGCGTTCTGGCTCATTTCAAGCCCGGAAACAGCCACGCCGCCGGCATTCGCCGCTTTGCCCGGGCCATAAAGGACCTTTCCCTCACGGAGAGCATCGACCGCTTCCGGTGTGCACGGCATATTCGCGCCTTCGGCGAGTAGACGGCATCCGCCTGCAACGAGCGATTTCGCACTCGTTTCATCGACCTCGTTCTGCGTTGCGGATGGGAATGCCGCGAAGCAAGGAATATCCCACGGCAGAGCGCCCTCACGGTACTCACATTTGAACTCGTTTGCGTATTCGTGAATTC
>PUOG01000009.1 GCA_003552745.1 Spirochaetaceae bacterium | reverse complement strand
TCATCATCACCGGAGGTACGTTCGATAAGGCGTACGATTCGTTGCGCGGGGAGTTGACCCTTTCACGGACCCATCTACCGGACATACTGCAAATGGTGCATTGCACCGTAGACACGCGTCCGGAGGTGCGACTCTTGAAGGACAGTCTCGACATGGACGATCGCGACCGACAGGTGATCGCCGATGCCTGTCGCGAATGCGCCGAAGAGATAGTCATCGTCACCCACGGCACCGATACGATGTCGAAAACGGCAGCCGTGGTCGCGGCGGCTCGCCTTGAGAAGACGATCGTCTTCACCGGCGCAATGGTCCCGTACGCAGTCAACGGCAGTGACGCCCTTTTCAACCTCGGTGGAGCCTTTGCCGCCGCACAATCGTGTCCGCCCGGGGTCTACATAGTCATGAACGGCAGAGTATTCGAGTCAGGGTCGGTTCGTAAGAACCGTACGAACGGGATCTTCGAGGAGGTAAACAGTGACCGAGAAAAAGCCGACGCGCGATGATGCGCTGCGTCTCGTCCACGAGCATATCCAGAACGAGAACCTTCGAAAGCATTGCCTCGCCGTGGAAGCGGTATTGCGGCACTTCGCCGATCATTTCGGCGAAGACGGCGATAAGTGGGGGGTGATCGGACTGGTGCACGATCTCGATTGGGAAGAACACCCCGACGAGCACTGTACGCACACGCGTCGCATTCTGACCGAGGAGGGATGGCCGGACGATTACATTCGGGCGGTCATGTCACACGCGTGGGGAATGTTCACCGATGAAAAGCCGGAACATACGATGGAGAAAGTGCTCTATACGATCGACGAGCTGACCGGGCTGATCTCCGCGACGGCGCTCGTCCGACCGTCCAAGAGCATCCTCGACATGAAGCCGAAATCGGTGAAGAAAAAATGGAAGGAGTCCGGCTTCGCGGCCGGAGCAAACCGTGAGATCATCGAGCAAGGGGCGGAGATGCTCGACATGGAGATCTCGGAGGTCGTCGAACACACCCTGAAGGGGATGCAAAGCGTCGCCGATGACCTCGGTCTGGCCGGTGACACCGGTGACTGATTCGTGAACACGGGCGTGAACCGGCGACCGGCGCACGCTACGCGATGTCGACCATTCCGCCGACCGACTGCACGCTGACGTAGATCTCGCGGTATCGGCCGCTCGGCTCGATTTCGCCGACGGCTCGCGGGTTCAATGTGCTCAAGTACGAGAGTACATCGTTCAGATCGTCAGTATTGTGGCAGACGGTATAGCGAAAATAGAGTCGTTTGCTCTTCAGCAGAGCGAGCACGCGGCGATCCTTGCATATGGTCGGGTCACCGTACTCCCGCAACGCGTGGCGCAATCCGCCGTACCATGCCGGTCTCGTGCGGATCAGGTTCGGAGTATTTCCCTGATCGAGCACATAGAGCTCGAAGATTCCGGCAACCGACGGGACCGACCGGATCACCGCGGACTTGCTCGCTCGCTGGATCGGCGACCATACGACCGTGTAGTAGGCGTCCTGACCGCGGTCCTGTCTCGTAATCGTTGCGTTTGTGTTCGCCATCGATTGCATCAATCTATCGGAAGAGAGCGTTGGAGAGAAAGGGGGAGAGAATGATTTGCACGGTTGATGTCGGAAACTCGAACATCGTCGGCGGGGTGTATCGAGAGGCAGAGCTCGTGGCGCACTGGCGACTCTCTACACGTCCGTACCGAACCGGCGATGAGCTGCGTGTTACCATTCGCGAACTGCTTCGCGAGGACGAAATCAACACCGACGAGATCGACCAGGTCGTACTCAGCAGTGTCGTCCCGCCGGTGACAGACGAGTTGCGGCTGGCCCTCGAACGCCTCATGCCCGTTACACCGTTTCTCGTCACCCCCAGCTCCGTCCCGTGGCTCGAAATCGGAACCGAAAGCCGGAACGAAATGGGTCCCGACCTCATGGCGAACGCGATTGCCGGGGGTGCGCTCGCCGAAGGCTATGTCTCCGTCATCGACTTCGGAACTGCTATGACGATTACCACGATCGGGCCGAGGAAAGAGGTCCTCGGTGTAAGCATCGCGCCGGGACTCGCCCAGGCCTCCGTTGCGCTGAGCAGTGGGACGGCACGGCTGCCGCAGGTCGCGCTGGAGGCGCCGCCGCGGCCGTTCGGCACGAATACGGTCGAGGCGATCCAGTCCGGTCTCGTGCATGGATACGCAGCGATGGTCGAGGGTATGATCGCAAGGCTGGAGAAGCAGTTCGACGCTCCGGTGACCGCGATCGCGACAGGCGGTCTCTCGAGCATCGTCGCTCCGCTCGTCGGTGCGATCTCGCATGTCGACCCATGGCTGACGTTGAGCGGCTTGCGCATGATCGCCGAAAGACAGGCGAGCAAGTGAGCTGCTGAGCACGAGTTCGTTCACTTCAGGAGCTTGTCGGACATGTGGGCAGAATTGAATATTGGTACAACCTATTGCATATTTCGAGCGTTCAAAATGCAAGGTTGCGGAAGTGTATGCGCCCAATATTCAATTCCGAAGTGAAGTCCGACAAGCTCCTTGGTAGCTTCTCACAGCGTTCTCCGGCTGGTAAGATTGCCGCCGTTGCGAACGTATCGGAAAACCGCTTTGCGAAGGAGCTGACGAGGAATGAAACGCATTGTCCTGCCTATATCGGGCCGATCCGACGACACATATGAGCTCGCGCCATCGAAGATCATCTGTCTGGGCCTCAACTACGCCGACCATATCAAGGAGAGTGTCTCGGTACGTGTGAGAGGGTTCACCCCTGAGGCTCCGACCGAACCGGTGCTCTTTCCGAAAACTCCCAATGCGCTGATCGGTCCCGGGGAGGATATCGAGTTGCCGGCAATCGTCGCAAAATACGAGTTCGAAGAGCCGAGAACCGATCATGAGGCTGAGTTGGCCGTCGTAATCGGCAAGACGATGAAGAACGTCCCGGCTGAAAAGGCGATGGAGTACGTCTTCGGTTATACTTGTGCAAACGACGTCAGCCAACGCAACATCCAGAATCTCGATCGATCAGGATGGTATCGTGGCAAGAGCTTCGATACGTTCTGTCCGGTCGGACCGGTAATCGTTCCGCGGGATTCGATCGACGATCCCCACAACCTCGCGATCTACTGCCGGGTAGGGCTCCGGGTCACACAGCAGGCGAACACCGGTCAGATGATCTTCCGGATACCGGAGATTCTTGAATATATTTCGCACAATATGACGCTCGAAGCGGGAGACCTCGTGCTCACCGGTACACCAAGCGGCGTAGGACCGATTACACCGGGAGATACCGTCGAGATCGAAATCGAGCAGATAGGCACCTTGAAGAACGGCGTAGTATCGGCGCCGTAGCGAATCTCCGGATTCGTCAGTGAGTCATATCTTCGATTAGTTGCCGAACCTCGTGCTCACTTTCGAGGAAGAAGCGCGCCGACGATATCTCGAGTCCGACCTTGATCGAGAAGGCCCACTCCGGAAGCAGCGAGAAGAGCTCTTCGTCGCTCCAGTCGTCACCGACGGCGAAGATGAAATCCCACTCACTCTGTGAAAGCCATCTCGACGCGCCACGCCCCTTGTTTATGATCGAGTTCTTGATTTCGAGCGTATTGCGTCCCTCGAGTATCGACAGGTTGAGATTCCCGGTAAGGCTCAACACCGCATCGCGCAGCTCACTCTTGCGGACGGCTGCGAGTTCCGGTTCGGCATTTCCGTAGGACCACCCCAGGCTGTAGTCGGACTCTTCGATTCTCGATCCGGGCGTTCGCATCTCGTAGCGTTCGAGGATCGGACGGATTATCTCTTTCCAGTCATTGTCGATATGCTCGATGAGATTCCACTCCTCACCGCGTGATTTGACCCATACGCCGTATTCGGCGATCAGTCCAACGTCGCTATCGCTGAACCACCGATCGAGATCGGCCCTCGACCGGCTGCTGACGATGACCACTTCGTTTCGCTCGTCGTTTGCGAGCTCATGAATGTTTTTCAGCAGGCGGGAGTCCGGCTGTGTTTCCTGACGCCGGTCACCAAACTCGACCAGCGTACCGTCGTAGTTGAGAAAAAGGAGGCGGCGTCGCGAGCCGACGAACGCTTCGAGCACCTCTTCCCTGTCCTTGCCGCGAAGACGACGACGCCGGAGATCTTCCCGGTTTTCGACGATCGACTCCAGTTTCTCCATGAAATCGCGCGCCCAGAAGTGCACATCGTACCGCGAAAGTCGCTCGTGAATACTGCGGTTGTTCGCCTCCTGCTCGGCTTCCGGCATCTCGAGTGCTCTGCGGATCGCGTCGGCGATCCCGTCGATATCGCTGGGATTCACGATGATCGATTCGCTCATTTCGCGTGCCGAACCGGCCGTCTCGCTCAGTATCACCGTCCCGCGGAGATCCGATCGTGCGGCAACGTATTCCTTGGCAATGAGATTCATTCCGTCGCGTACCGGTGTGACCAGCAGAACGCTCGAGCAGCGATAGAGCGCACAAAGACTGTCAAACGGAAATGCCCGGAAGAAGTACTTGATCGGCACCCAATCGATCGTTCCGTACTTCCCGTTTATCGTCGATACAAGCTGATCCAGCTCACGTTTCAGTCGTTGATAGCGCGGCACCTCGGTTCGCGAAGGCGCGACGATCATCACGAGCTCGACCTTGCCGCGATATGCGGGGTGGCGAGAGAGAAACGCATCATACGCCTGCAGTCGATTCGGGATTCCTTTTGAGTAATCGAGCCGATCGACCGAGAAGATGATCCGCCGTCCCTCCGTCGACGCATCTACTCGCTCGATCTCCTCGCGAACCTTCGGCTGCTGCGATGAGGTCGAGTACTTCTCGTAGTCGATGCCCATCGGAAAAACATCGATCTTCGACATGCTGTTTCGGTCACGCACGATTCCCAGATTGCTCTCAAGACCGAGCAGACGTCGCGTGCTCGAGAGGAAGTGGCGCGCGTAGTCGTACGTGTGAAACCCGACCAGGTCGGCACCGAGCATACCGTGCAGCAGCTCCTCGCGCCACGGCAGGAGACGGAAGAGCTCGTAACTGGGAAACGGGATATGAAGAAAGAAGCCGATCTTCGTGTCCGGCAAGTGCGAGCGAACCATGCCGGGAAGCAACATGAGCTGGTAATCATGAATCCAGATGTAATCGTCCGGACCGGCTACCGACGTTATGGCTGCGAGAAACCGCTCGTTAATCTCCCGATACTTCTCCCACGCGGCCGGATCGTAATCCACGAAAGTCGGAAAGTAGTGGAAAAGTGGCCAGATTACGTTGTTACAGACACCGTAGTAGAACTGGTCGAGATCGGCCCGCGACAGCGACACCGTGATACTCTTGTGGTGATCGCGAAGTGTCTCGCTTACGTGTCGTTGTTCCTCGTCGGTGAGATCGTCGTCGGCGAGACCACTCCAGCCGACCCAAAGACTGTCGGATCGTTCGAAAAAGCTGCTCAGACCTGTTGCCAGGCCTCCGACGCTCGGTGAGTACGAAAAGCCGTCTTCGGTACGCTGAGCCGATACAGACAGTCGATTGGAAGCAAGGATTATGCGTGACATGTACACGAGTTTCGACGCGTACGGCTTCTACCGTCAAGCGGTATTCGCAACGGCTCGCCGTAGCCTTAAGACCGGAGTGAGTGCAGGACTCTGTCCGACAGATGGGCAGAATTGAATATCGGACGGGCTTAGTGCATATTGTCTCCGTGACGAGACGCAACGTGTACGCTGCGATCGAGGCCGGTGGGACGAAGTTCCTTTGCGGGATCGCCCATTCTCACGACGAGATACTCGATTCGACCAGGATCGCAACCGGTACCGCGGACGATACCATCCGCCAATGTCTGGAATTCTTCAGGAACAAAGCGAAGCAATACGGTTCACCGACTTCGTTCGGGATCGGCAGTTTCGGCGCTCTCGACCCGTCGGCCGGATCGCCGCGGTTCGGATGGATAACCGAAACGCCGAAGGCGGGGTGGCGATACACCGATCTCGCCGGTCCGTTCGCCCGGGAGTTCGGTGTGCCGGTCGGATTCGACACCGACGTGAATGCTGCCGCACTCGCCGAGTACCGGTGGGGTGCAGGGCAATCGATCGTCGGCGGCACAAACGAGTCGACTCTCGTCTATCTCACCGTCGGAACCGGCATCGGAGGAGGAGCAGTAGTTGACGGTCGCCTGTTACACGGACTCGTTCATCCGGAGATGGGACACCTGAAGCCGCCGCGCGCTCCCGGCGACCACGAGTTTTCCGGTGTGTGCGCGTACCACGGAGACTGTCTCGAGGGACTCGCCTGTGGTCCCGCAATCACCGAACGGTGGGGAGTGTCCGCCGAGGAGCTCGATGCCGACCACGAGGCCTGGGTCCGGGAGTCCTTCTACCTGGCGCACGCGGTGGTATCGGTCACCGCGCTGCTGTCACCACACCTCGTCGTACTCGGCGGTGGAGTCATGGGTGTTCGCGGACTGATCGATAAGGTTCGGCACGCCGCGCACACCGCGATGGGCGGGTACTTTCCTCCCACATGGGAAAGCAGCAATCTCAACGACTATATCGTGAAACCGGGACTCGGAGAGACTCCCGGCCTCAGCGGGGCGATCGCTCTCGCGATCGAAGCTGCGAACCCTACTCCTTCCAGGGGAAAATCATCCCTCTAAGGGTACGCTTGCCGACCTTGTCGCGATCCTCGTACAGGAGTTGATCCCAGGGGATATCTTTTCGATCCGCCTGAGGATTCGCCTCCAGATAATCATACTTGAGGAGGCGAAGCTTGAAACCGCTCTGCAACCACATCATAACCCCGGCCGGCCCCGGAATGAGCATTGCCAGCGGCAGGGAAACAGCAGCGAGGATGACGACTCCAATCGCCATGACAACCGCATAACCGGTATTATCGAAGAATACGAGGAAGCACTTCCTCAGGATCTTCTTCGGGGAGTGGTCGAGACGGCTGTAGATCGGCAGATAGAACTGACTCGCGAGAAGCCAGATAACCGAGGCCCAGAAGAGAAACACAAGAGCGCCGAGGCCGAAGAGATTGTCGATCTGTACATAGAACGGCAGCGCGACCGATGTAACGAAGAACTGAACCACATAGATTAATCCGAGCACGGCAGAAACGGGCAGCGCCTGTTTGAAGTAGCGCAGCACTTCACGGAATTCCGGAGTCTCATAGTTGGCCATATCGCGGGTCGCCAGCGAGACTCCGCCGAGATAGAGGATTGATCCCATTATCGCGAGTGTGGGAGTCAGGAAGGCCACGAGAAACGTATCGACGGCGGCGAGGAGATTCGTCGCCGAGAGTATGAGCGCGAATACCGCGATGAACCCGAGATTCAGAAGCGCGATAACGAGCAGGTTATCCCATAGGTCAAAGAAGGCTTTCTTAATGCAAAATGCAATCATAGGTTAGTCCGCCGACGCCAGTATAGTCGTTTCTGTGTATCGGAGACAACCAGAATCGTACGACCCAGCATTCCACTTGAGCACGGACGAGACTACCGCTATGCTCGCCGTTATGAAATACAGAACGCTCGGTAAAACCGGTTACGAAGTCAGTGAAATCGGACTCGGCACGTGGCAAGTGGGAGGACGGTGGGGAGAGCCGTTCGACGAGAAGCGCGCCGAGGAGATCGTGAATGGCGCGATCGATCGCGGCGTGAACTTCATCGATACCGCCGACGTATACGGCGACGGACAGAGCGAAGCGGTTGTCGGTCGGGTCGTCCGCTCTCGCAGTGAAACGGTCTATGTCGCTACGAAGTGCGGGCGCCGACTGAACCCTCACGTTGCCGACGCCTACACTCCCGAGGCTATGCGCGGCTTTGTCGACAACTCCCTGCGAAACAGCGGACTCGAGCGCATCGATCTGATTCAGTTGCATTGCCCCCCGACGGAGGTTTACTACCGTCCCGAAATCTTCGAAGTCTTCGATCGCCTTAGCGATGAAGGCAAGATATCAAATCTCGGTGTTAGCGTGGAAAAGGTCGAAGAGGCGCTGAAGGCTATCGAGTACGACAACGTCGCTACCGTTCAGATCATTTTCAACATGTTTCGCCACCGGCCGGCCGAACGCTTCTTTCCGGCGGCCGTTGAACGCAACGTAGGGGTAATCGTGCGGGTCCCTCTTGCAAGCGGGTTGCTGAGCGGTAAGTTCAACGAGGACTCGACGTTCGCCGAAGGCGACCACCGCAACTTCAACCGCGAAGGAGCCGCGTTCGATCGTGGTGAGACGTTCGGCGGAGTCGATTTCGAGACGGGGGTAAAAGCAACCCGTGAACTTCAACAGAAACTCGGGACCGATCATCCGCCGGCTGCAACGGCGATCCGGTGGGTCCTGATGGAAGACGCTGTATCAACGGTAATCCCGGGCGCATCGTCGCTCAATCAGCTCGAATCGAATGTCGCTGCCGGCGAACTACCGCCGCTCTCGGAGCAGCAGATGCAGGCCACCCGCGAGGTCTACGATAGATGGATACGCGACCGGATCCATCAACTATGGTGAACGGCCGGCGAACCACTCGATTATGAGGTCGGCAACGCGGTCGCGCTCGCTGTGGTTGGTCAGCACATGGTTGCTCTCGCTCAGCACCTCGAATCGTAGGTCGGAAGCACCTATCGATCTGCGTATGCGATCGGTGACCGACATCGGCACGAGATCGTCTCTCTCCGACACCAATGTCAGCGTGGGCGATGTTACATGCTTCAGACGACGCCGGGCGCACCGCATGAGGCGATAGAGCTCGGCAGCCGGCCGGTTCCATTGGTACGACCAGTACTCCCGCGTCAGGTGCTGCAGCTCCGGCTTATCCTCGTTTTTGTGATCCGGCTCTTGCGCAAATCGCGGCATGAGCGGCCCCACTATCGGTGAGAGCCACAGCAGTCGTTTGGTAACCTCCAAAGCCGGAGCGGCAAGCGCAAGTCGTTCGACCGGAAAGTGCGATGCAAGCATCAGCGCAAGCGCCCCTCCCATGCTCAATCCGCAAACGTATACACGCGAATACTCGCTTTTGAGATCGAGGTAAGCGTCGATAACGCGGCGCAACCAGTCACGACGCCCGCTGTTAAGTAGATCGACTCCGGCGGATCCGTGCCCGGGGAGTCGGGGAATGCTCACGGTCCACCCACGGCTGTTCAACCGTTCACCGAGATACACCATATCGTGGGGACTTCCGGTGAATCCGTGTACCAACAGCACGGCATCCCCATTACCGCGGAGAAAACGCGGTCTGGAAATCGGATCGGTGACGAGCTCTTCCGGCAGCTCAGAGGGGCGCAGCCTTACGGAGAAACGAGGCATTATCATACTCGTTCACAATAGCGCTCGCACGCACAAACGGCAATCTCTCCGTCGGATACATCGCGCTGCGCAGTACCGGAGCATCGCTGATGGTATGTTGCCGAAAAACCGGAGGTGTACCCATAGTCTCACCCGTGTCAGGCTTGCCGGAGCGTGAGGTTTCCGAGGTTCAAGCTCTTCTCTCGCTGAATCTACGTCGCGGACGGACCCGTCTCGGGTTTTCGCAGGCGCGTGTGGCTGAAGAGTGTGAACTGACGCCCAACTACATCAGCGAGATCGAGAGCGGTGCCAAGTTCCCGTCCGCCGCGGTACTCAGCAGGATCGCGAGAGTTCTCGGTATGCGCCCCGCCGAGCTGTTCTTCGAGGAACAGCAGTGGGAGCTTCGCGATCGGCAAGATTCGATCGCCCGCTTCGCTTCCGAGCTCAAAACGAAACTCGGCGACGACATTGACGATCTCGTTCGCCGCCATATGCTCGAGTGATCGTCCTCCCGTCAAGTTCCGAATCGAATACGTCGTAAATCTATTCAGCGACTGAGGTTCGGGAGTGAAAACGGGCATATTCTACAGCTCAGATCGAAATGGCGACCGTCGGGCGGTTATCTCCGGCTTGCGCGGATCGGGAATCTCAACCTGCTCGTTCGAGTTCGGACGGGAATGGGAGTCGTCTACTTCGCCACGGTTGCGATCCCGGCTCGCTTCGCTCACACAAGTCGTAGTTATTTCCCGTCTCTCGGAACACACCGTCCCCTGGATACACTTTCTGGCCGGTTACTGCCTGTGCTCGCAGATCGGTCTCAGCGTGTTTGTCCTATCCGACGCCGAGGCCGAACGTTTCCATCCGTGCATCTCGCCTCAGGCAATCTTTCTGGAGCGCGAGAAGCTGCTCGACCACATCCGCTCGTGTTCCGAGCGAGAAATCATGCGACGCGAGTTCACCAACGCGCGCGAAGCACTGTTGGCGAAGGGGAAAAGCCTGACCGTAGAGTCTCTGGCGAATTCGATCGTTGAGGCTGATATCGAAAGCGTCGCATTATTCCTGAAGATCGGGATCGGACCAAACGCCGCGGACAACTCCGGCGTTCCACCACTCAATCTCGCCATACGTCACCAGCAGGGCGAGATCGCCGAGCTGCTACTCGAAGAGGGGGCGAGTGTCGACGTCACCAGCGCCGATCGCGGCAATACACCGCTCATGGAAGCGGCCGGCCGTGGTGAAATCGGAATCGTCCGGCAACTCGTAGCACGCGGAGTTGCTCTCGATGCCCAGAACGTCGCCGGGCAAAGTGCGCTCATGCTCGCTGTTTCCGAGGGGTTTATGGATACCGCGCTGCTTCTCCTACGAAACGGCGCGAATCCGGAAATCGAGGATAAGCTCGGCATGAGTGCTGTTCAATATGCTCGGCTCTTCGGTCACACCGAATTCGTCGAACAAGCCCTAATCCGGACAAAACAATCTTGACAGCGGGAAGAAGTGCTCACTATCGTGGTCGTATGCCGAGGTACGCGGATCGACGCTATCTCGTACATCTGTATCGCAGCGACGGCAGTTCGCTCTTTCTCCATCCGTTCACCGAGCGACAGAGTATGGTGGAAGTCTTCGAGTCTGGTGTCCCGATTGGACTGTTCGGCCATGAACCGCCGATCGAACGCATTCGGCAGTTTCGCAACCATCTCTACTCGATAGCCACTCACGATGCGCGCATCTGGGCGCTCGACCTTCGGTTCCTGAACAGATTCTTCTGGACGACTCTGACCTTCCTTACCCTGTACAGTGCGTTCCTGTTCGTCGGGCTTCCCGGTCTCGCCGAGGTTTACTACCCGGTGATCGCCCTGCTCGTATCGGTCATCGTATACGGGCTGCTCTCGGTGAAGGACGCACGGGGGGCGCTCGCGATCTCGCGCCGAACCACGCTCTGTCGGAATATCGACAACATTCGATTCGAGTTCAGCGAGCTCGTCGTCGAGATCGAAGAGCTGTTGCAGGAACTCGATCGGGCGACGCCGGAGGAAGTTCTTCACGTCATGCGTCGCCGCAGCATTGAGAGCGCGACCATTCCCAAGGCGGCTCGACGGAAGCCGGGCCGGATCGAACGAGATCTCCTTTTCGCGCTCGAACGAAGGCTCCGAGACTCCGGCGCACTGAAAGTGCGGCGGAAGCTTCAACGCTGGTTGAGTCAGGGGGACGCGGAAAGCCTCGGCGCACTCACTCGCGATGTGGCCGATCGTAAGGTCGATCTGTCGTTGCTGGCGCTCTATTGGCAGATGAAGGAACGCACCGCAGCTGTCGCCCGTCCGACTCGAAATGCATAGAACACTCCACGCGTTTACTCGTCGTCGTCGTCTTCATCTTCGTCTTCGTCTTCGCGAAGCAGCTCGCCGGGGTCGCGATCGAGCTCCTCGAGATCGGCAAGGGAGCGCATCTGCTCCTCGAGCTCCCGAGCTCGACGGGCGTTCTGGAGCGTCTCTTCGGCAGGCTCAAAGCGCGGATCGATCTCGATCGCCTGTTCGAGCAGTGATACAGCGCGCTCGAGCTCACCGGCGGTGAGTGCTTCGACACCCTCGAGGTAGAGATCCTCGAGTTCGCGGCGCCGCTCGGAGCGTCCGCGGTCGCCGAAGTTAAAGCGAGCTTCGATGGTGAAGTTATCGGGTCCCGACATCTGCGTGACCATATCGAGCGTATAGTTGACAGCCAGCGACACCGAGTCGAAATCGACGTTCCCACCGAGACTCACCCTCGGATTGCCGCCCTTGAGGCGAACACCGGTTCCGGCACTGAAGAAATCGGTAATGCGAATCGAAGTTCCGGCGGCGACCGCAAAAGGAGCCGACGGGGTATCGGGAGCGAGATTGATCGGCATTTCGGCGTCGAGCGCTACCGTAATCGGGCGAAGCGGACGATAGGAGATTCCGGCTGCCACATGGGCCGGCGGCGACTCGTCGCGCGCGAGCGTTCCGAAATTCCGCGCAGCGATACCGAAGGCGGCATTACGATCGCGACTGACAAACGGTTTCAGGAAGTTGAACCGGACGAGGGCTCCGGCATCTACCAGGAATGAGGTTGCCGACTGATCCGGGGCGATTATCTCCGGCACCGATCGGTGCGCTACTTTCGCATTCATTCCCACACTCAGCCCGTGGAATCTATGACTGCGAAAGAAGTTGTAGGAGATGTTCGCGGCGGCGCTCAACTCCGAGTATCGCGCCGAGAGGGTCTGGCGGCCCCGGTCGTCTCGACCGGTGAACGGAACGTGGAGGTAACGAGCAACTCCCCCGACTCCGAGGTCTCCGAATCGCGTCGTATACGCTGCACTCTCGACCGAAGTATCGGCGATATAGTTGCGGTGAAATAGCCCGAGCTCGGTATGAGCCATAGTGGACGTCGCCGCGGGATTGGCCTCGATCGCGCTGAGATCTCGTGCAACCGCCGTGTAAGCGGTACCCATCGACTCACGCTCGCCACCGAGCGGGATCTCGAGAAGCGGGAAGACGGTGAGCCCGGTCTGACGACTACCGCCCTGGGTAAACACCGACTCCCAGACATCGCTATCGGCAAGCAGTCCGGACCCTTCAGCGTAGAATTCGCTCCAGCTGTCCGCGAGAACCGCCGGACTACTTCCCAGAAGAAGGAGCATGCCGCTGAGCGCGAGAACGGTGTATACGTTGCGTCTCTTACATCTTCGACTCAAACGTTCCTCTGCTGCGAACTATAACGCAACGGCGCCGCACAATCCAGCGGAAGTTCTTGTATGCGAATCTCTTACCGTATCTTGAAGACCGTTGTCGATCGGTCGATAAGCGTAGTACCATCAAACGGGTAGGGGAAGATGGTCAAGGGGCCTGAAGGAATCGAATGCGAGCGGTAGTCACGCTTTTCTCCATAGTCGCTGTACTGCTCCTCGCCACCGTATCGGTGTATCCGTTCGGACAACGCGAGGACCCGATTCGAACCGCCGAAGAGCTCATCGAGGAGCGTCGATACAACGATGCGGTGGAGATCCTCCAGAATGTGGCGCGGGAAGACCCGGACCTTTTTGACGAGGCGGAACGACTGCTGCGCCGGATCCGTCAGATTCGGGCACGGTATAACGAGCTGTGGCAACAGCTCATAAATACACTTCGAAACGAACCGGACAATATAGAGGCTGCGAACGCCCTCATCGAGGAGATGGAGGCGCTCGACGACGCCCCGACCGAGGACGCGCTTCGCGAGTTCGAGCATTGGCGCGATATCGTCAGACTCCGCTACAATCTCAACCGATTCGACGAGATCACTCTCCGCGCACTCGAGCTCATGGACGCCGGTGAGTACGCGGAGGCGGTTCAGGAGTACGCGAGGGGCCTCGGTCTCTTCCGTCCGGAATTCGAGCGAATCGGCTACCCGGAGGAGCTTGTGGAGGAGGCGACGGCGGCTCAGCTCGAGCTCGCGCGTGTTGCCTCCGAGAGCAGGACCGGCTTCGAGGCGGTAGAGGAGGAGGTTGCCCGCTTCATCGATCGGGTGTCGGACCGCGAGGCGGAGTTGCCCGATCTCCAGGGGCTGCTCGACGCATTCGGCGCAATCGCCGACAGCGAGTTTCGAACCGCCGGCCTCGGTGGCTATTTCCTGGAGCTCGATACGGAAATCCGCGGTATACGCGAACTGAACGACCCCGACCCCTACCTCACCTTCCACCGCTGGTTCGCCTACGGGCGAAGCGCGACCGCGGGCGAGGAGGGGATGTTCGCCGCGGTCAGGCAGTTCGTGGAGGAACGGCTCGATTCTGTGATTGAAAGCCTCGATACACGGATCGACGAGGAGATCGCCGAAGCGGAAGCTCTCCTGGAGGAAGAAGCGTTCGATGAGGCGAGTGCGGCATATGGAGAGATTTCAGACCTGCTCGCGCTTGCCACGGATACCCTGGCGATCCAGGAGCGAAGAGAGGACGCCCGGGCGCAGCTTGCCTCCGGCGTCGACCGGGCGGACTTTCCGGATAGGGACGTCGACCGCACCGCGTTTCGCGTTGCAACCGACGCGGCAGCCGCGATCGCGTCAATGGCCGAGGAACGAAGAGATTTGCCGCCCCTCGCAGACGCAGATGCCGGACTCGGCGCTCTCGAATCGGTCTGGATGTCCGCGAACGAAAGGTTCGACAATGCCTCCGATGCGCTCAATCGATACGAGGAGCTCTTCGATCGACGCGCCGACGGCGGCGACCGAGCCGAACGCTATTTCGCACGTTTCGATCCGTACGTAGAGGCGCTCCACGGCGAGATCGCCGCCCGGCAGGTCGACGCTGCCTACGCGTATCTCTCGGCCGGCAACCGCGAGTTCGAATCCGAGTACGAGGCAATTGAACGGGAGCTCGCCCGGGCGGAGTTGATCGGAATCGAGGGCGTTCGGTACGATTCGGCCGACCAGATTCCGGATGAACCGGAAGAGCCCGACGACCCCGACGATCTGACCTATCGTTATCCCGATATCGCCATGGAACGTCTCGAGGGAGTCGATGCTCGACTCTCGCAGCTGGTTGAAGATGTCGATGCACTTATCGCGTCATTTGCCGATCCGGATGAGCCGGTACGGGACAGCGAACGAGCGCGAAACGAGCAGCTCGAGCTCGAATCGCTTGCGGCAAGGCTTGCGGACCTCACCACGCGATACAACACCGCCATGGAGGAGATGGTCCAACGGGTCGCCGATGCACAGGCGCTGCGTGACGAGGTGCGATCACTGCTTGCGGAAGCGGAGGATATTCTCGACGACGATCCGGAAGGTGCCGACAACTTGTTCAGTGAAGCGGAAGATCTACTCGTCGATGCGCTTGACCTCCAGCAGCACGTCGAGTTCCGCGATGAAATCGACGCTCAGCTCGCCGACGCAGGTGAACGTATTCGCGAAGCGCTGTTCGAGGCAACGGTGGCCGAGGTACGTGACCTCATTAACGAGGGGCGACGCCTCTATCGGCAGGACAGTTTCACTCGCGCCGAGGAGGCGCTGCTCGATGCGCAGGAGCGATGGGAGAGGGTCAACGACACCGAGAACGCCGAGATCCGTTATTGGCTGCGACTTACCCAGAGTGCGCTCAATCTGCAGACCGATCGGGAGCTTGCAGACACCGACCCGCTCTACCGTCCTCTCGGCAGCTATATCAACCTCGCCAACAGGGCATTCGAGCAAGCGGAGGCAGAGCGGGCCCGTGGCAATGAGCAAGAGGCGGAACAGCTCCTCGCTCGCGCGGAGGACAATATCCAGAGCGTAACAGTCGCGCGTCCCTTCAACCGCGAAGCTCGGGTGCTCAGTCTCAAGATTATCGAGCTTCTGAATCCGGACGAGTTCGATGATATTTTCGAGCAACGCCTGAATCAGGCGCTGGACGCGGTCGATGAAGCACCGGTGGAATCGCTGAACGAGCTCTATGATCTTCAGGAAGTCAATCCGGATTGGCCCGGGCTCGAAGAGGCGATTATCGATGTAGAGATCGCCGCCGGAGTCCGTGAGCCTCCGCGTGATGACACCGCCGTTGACGAATCGAATGAGCTCGAACAACAGGCTCGCGCGGCGTTCGATCCGGACGATGAGAATGCGATAGAACGGGCGATATCGCTTCTCGAGGAAGCGATCGAGCTGCATCCGGACAACGATGATGCACGCTCCTTTCTCGATGAGGTTCGCCTTGCGCAGGGCAGCACGGCGGCACCAACGCTTTCTTCATCGGAGCTGCAACAGTTCCGGCGAGCAGAGAATCACTTTCTCGACGGACAGATCGGCCGTGCCCTTGTTATCGTAGAGCAGCTGTGGCAGGAGGAGGAGAACCGACGGTATCCTCCACTCGCTAATCTCCGATCGAGGATGGTGGCGCAGTAATGCCGGTCCGTCGCATCGTGCTCGGCTTACTGTTCATAGCGTTACTCGGCCCCGCGGCGGTGGGGCAGCAGCTCTTTTTCGAAACGCCGCGCCTTCTCCGCGAGCAGGATGTACGCTTTCCGTTCATTGAAAGCGTAGATGACCGCCTCGTTCTCGTATTCCAGGAACGTGATCCCGACGAGGCGTCGACGCTGAGATTACGGTCGATGAGCAGCGAGGACGGACGCGAATGGGACGACCACGGTAGCTTCGGAGAGCCGGTCTCCTTCAGTGGCAGCGAACCGAACATATTCAGCGCGGCGAAGACCGGCGACGGCCGACTCTTCGTAGCACTCGGGGTGGACGAGCGCGAGACGGTTGTATACGAGAGCGACGACGGCGGTGAGTCGTTCAATCGCGTATCCGAGCTCAGGACCGCGGAGACGAGCGTCGCTCCGGTGATTTCGGCGCGAGACGACCATGGACTTCTCCTGTTCATTAATCAGGACGTCGAAGCGAGACAGAGTATCTTCGTTTCCACAAGTGATGACGGAAGCAGCTGGTCGGATTTCTCGCGAATCGAACCGGAAGAGGACCTTTCACTGAGTTTCGCCCCGGATCACGCCTCGAACGCCTCAAGAGACGTCGTGGTCTTCCAGGGGCTCGAGCCGGGTGCGGGCACCGGATACCAGCTCTATGTAACCCAGAGTACCGATCGCGGAGCGTCGTGGGACGAAGCGCGCCGCATCACTACGTTTCCCAATCCGGGCAGCACCGAGGACCCGGAGTCGTACGATAATCAACGCCCGTTTCTGTACGCCGCGGACGACGACTTTCTCGTGACGTGGGAACGGCGATTTGAACGCGAATCGCCGCGAGTCTTCTCCGCTCGAATCGATGACGAGCCGGCCGCCCGCGACATCATTCAGGTGAGCCCAGGACTCCGCTCTGCGAATGCACCGAGAGTGTTCGAGTTCGAAGGCACCTTATACTATACTTGGTTCGAAGAACGGGGCGGTTTGCGGCAGGTTGTGTTGGCCGAACCGGATCGTGCGCAATTCCGGGTGCGTGTTCTCAGCGATGTCGACGGCGACTCGACCTTCGCTTTTCCGGTAGTGCATCGCGACCGGGTACACTTCGTGTGGCAAGTTTCGCGCGACGAAGAAAACGCCATCGCATATCTTGAACCGGATCAGTCGGTAGAACCGCCGACGATCGCCGCTTCCAACTTCACTCCCGGTAGCCGCGCCCCTCGGGAGACCGCCGAAGTCCGTATCGAACCACCGGACGATCCGTCAGGGATCGCCGGCTACAACTACGTATGGAGCAGAGACCCCGACGCTCCGGTACCCGAAGAGCTCGAGGTCGAAGACGAGCAAGCAAGCCTTCGGCTCGATACCGACGACGATGGAAGCTGGTTCCTGCGTGTGATCGCTCTTGACCGCGCCGGAAACTGGTCCGAACCGCAGACGGTGGAGTTCGTGCGCGATCTGACACCACCGGACCCCGTCGTCTTCGAAGAGCCGGACACTGACCCGGCGGGCTTCCTGGCATCAAACACATTCGAGATAAACTGGACTCACGAGAACCCGGATATCATCGCCGGTTACACCTACACACTCAGCTATATTGGCCCCTCCACCCTTGCTTCGGTGAACATCGACCGTTTGCCCGATCCGCCCGACCGCATTATGACACGCGCCACGTCTATTTCGCGAAATAATCTCGACAACGGTACGTGGGCGCTCCGGGTGGCGCCGGTTGACGACATCGGAAACATTGGTGAGCCGGAGACACTAATCCTCCGACTCAACAAGTACGTTCCGGTCACTATCGTCTCTCGCATCAGATCGCAGCTGGATCTGCTCGGGCGAACGAGGCTCGAGATCGATGGACGTGGCTTTCGTGAAGAGGGCGACGTCGAACGGATCATCCTCGACCGCGACGGCGAAGAACCGTACGATCACGTGTTCACGCTCGAAGATAACGAGTTCCGCATCGAGAATGACCGCACCATTGTCGGTCCGACCGTTCACGCGATTCGCACCGGAGAGTACCAGGTCGGCATCGTCCACCCGGTGCGTGGCACCTATTTTGCCGAGCAGACACTGAGTCTCGATGCGACGGGGGTCGTCAAGTTCGGCGATTTCACAATCGATTACTCGCCGGTCGTGTATCCGTCCACAAGCGGTATCGCACTGCCGGCTCCCATGCTCGTCGTGTGGTCGACAGCCGGGTTCATGGTGCTTCTCGCGTTCTTCTTTATGAGTCGCCTGGTAGCGGTAACACGGGAAGCAGGCACATTGCGTTACGATATCGACGCTCTGGTTAACCATAAACCGCTGCCGGACCGGGCTCGAAACCGGAGGTTGGAACAGATGAAACGGAGAGGAATAGGACTCAGGCTGAAGTTTGCGGCCTTTTTCGTCGGACTCGTCGTCTCGGTCGTGCTTCTCGTAGCGGTGCCGCTCGGCAACTTTATCATCAATGCCCAACAACAGACCCTTACCGACGGTCTGCGAGAGCGAACGAACATCCTGCTCGACAGTCTCGTCGGCGGCAGCATCCAGCTGCTTCCAAATGCCGAGGACAATCTCTTTGAGTTGAATGCGCTTACGCTGCAGACCGAGGCGATTCCGGAAGCTCTGTTTGCTACGATAACCGGTGTCACACAAGGCGAAGAGCTGGAGGAAATAGTATGGGCTTCGAACGATCCGCGAGTGACCAGAGCCGGTGATCTTCCCGAAGACCAACGGATCAGTGATACCGATTCACTATTGCGCGGAGAGACCCGCTATAGCGACGAGATCACCGAGGACATTTCCGAGCTCGCCGAACAGATCGAGACACGCGCGAGAGAGGCTCTCGGTGAGATTCCCGATCGAATCGATCAGTTGAATGCCGAACGAATCGATCTGGCGATCAGCGGAGAGCCCGATGCAGAGGAGCAAGTCGGTGAGATCGACGATACGATCACCGAGCTGGAAACCGAACAGCGTGAGATTCTCAATCAGGTCGGTGATGTTGTCGTTTCGGTACCCGAGCTGAGCGCCGACACGGTGCTCACCGCCGATACCACCAATTATGTGTTCTACAAGCCGATCGTCTTTCGCGAGATCGACGGCGAGGTCTTCTTCCACGGTCTTGTGCGTGTGGGAGTTTCCAGCCAACGGATCATAGCCGAGATCAACGCCGCTCAGCAGAATCTGATGCGAACAACCGGCGTGATCGCTGTTCTCGCGGTCGCGGTCGGTATAGTCGGTGCGCTGATTCTCGCATCGATCATTGTAATCCCGATTTCGCGACTCGTGCGTGGGGTGGAAATCATCCGGGATACCGAGGATAAGGCAGACCTCGCCGATCATACAATCCAACTGAAGCGGCACGACGAGCTTCGTACGCTTGCGGAAGCGATAAATCAGATGACGCAGGGACTTGTCCGAGCGGCCATCGCTAACCGCGATCTCACCGTCGGTAAAGAAGTTCAGAAGATGTTCATTCCGCTCCGGACCGATTCGGCCGGTCGGAAGCTCACCACCGCCGAAGACCAGAACGAGCATGTAGAGTTCTTCGGATACTACGAGGGCGCGAAGGGGGTGAGTGGAGACTACTTCAACTACCGGACGCTCGACGATGAGCACTACGCACTCATCAAGTGCGACATAGCGGGAAAGGGGGTTCCGGCGGCGCTGATCATGGTCGAGGTAGCCACCATCTATCTCAGTTACTTTCGAAACTGGGATCCTCGAATGGCCGATCAGCTCCCGCAACTCATGGAGAGCATCAACGATCTCATCGAAGAACGCGGATTCCAGGGACGATTCGCCGCCTTCACCCTGTCGATTATCAATGTGCGAACCGGGGTTGCGCGGGTGTGCAACGCCGGCGACACGGTTCTGCACACGTATCGCAGGGCAACCGGAGCGGTCGAAGAAACGCAACTCCCGCCGCTTCCGGCCGCCGGCGTCTTCTCCAGCGATATGTTGCCGAATGGATTCACCCAGGTGAAGCATACACTCGATTCCGGCGACATTCTGTTGATGTTCACCGACGGATTGGAGGAATCGAAGCGGACGCTGCGAGATGAGTCGTTTCGCGCTACCGTAGTTGGAGAGGGTGATGAGGCGGTTGATAACGAAGAGTTCACCAACGACCGGATCCACGACATAGTCCGGTGTGTCCAGGCAGGTTCCGTATACCGCCTGGAGCGCTATAGCAATCCGGTCCCCGAAGAGCTTGTTTTCGACTTCAGAGGCCTCGAGCCGACCGCTGAGAACGCCGTCCTTGCGCTGGTGGCCGTAGAGAAGATTTTCCGGCTGGTACCGGATCCTTCGGCCGGTTCGGACGAATCGGTCAGTGTAGACGTCGTTGTCGACGAGTTCCTGCGAAAGACCTTCTCCGCGTACGATGACTACTTCCGTTATCCCGATAACGAGCGCTCGGATTCCGGTTACCGACGCTTTACGCACATATACGAGGATGACCAATACGACGACCTTACCGTACTTCTGGTGCGCAAGAAGTGATAAACGGGGCCGCCGGAGCGCCGATAATAGTTAGTGACTATGAAAACGCTGGTGCCATCGTGCATATTCCTTGTTCTGTTTTCGGTGAGTCCTTTGTTCGCGGAGACGGTTACCGTCCAGAACGATACCGACCACCGGATCACGCTCGTCGCACTTTCCGCAGGTGATCTCGGCCCCGAGATCGACCGTGGCCGTTCGTGGTTCGCGGCGGTTTTCGAGGAGCACAATGAGCAGGCGACGAGCGTTGCACCCCGCGGCGTCCGTCCGATCTCCGCGCCGTCGGATGACCTCGTGATCGTGGGAGTGAAGCGAGTCGCACATTCAACCGATTTGCCGGTATTCTACGCGGAGAAAGGCGCAGGTGACCGCTTCGTACGCATCGATGAGGCTGCGGTAGATCGCGGCCCGGACGGGACACCGGTCACCGTCCGCAGTTGGGAGGCGCCGGACGATCGCGCTCCTATTCAAGTCGACAACCGGTACAACGACTGGTTGAGCGTTCCGGATCTGGCAGCATTCCGGCGCGATGTGCGACCGGAAACGTTCACGCGTATCGACGACGGCACGCGAACAGACCTGGACATCGACGACTCGCTCCTCTGGGCTAAGGGTGGCACCCATGTCGAGCGTTTCAAGGCTTTGCGGTGGGAAGATACCCTCTATCTCATGATGTCGTCTCTAACCCCGATCTCCTCGCGTTTCAGTATCCTGGTGCGAGTCTTCCCCGAGCGAACGTCCGAAAGTGAGAATCGAGTCACGATCGAAATTCCGGCGGACAACACTGCAGGACCCGTTCTGCTCTGGCGACGCGGCCGGGATGAGCCCGAGGTCGTCGGTGAGTATGCGCGCTCGCGGTTTCTCCTCGAGGCGCGAGTCTTCGCCGATTCAGTAGTTCTCGACGAACGTGTTGACGACATAGGGTCTGTCAGCTTCGATATTTGGACCTCCGTCGCCGATGCGGGCATAATCGAGGAGTTTCACCACACTACGCACTTCGTGCGCACGATTCCTCGCGCCCACGGCCCGTGAAACCGGTAGCCCGCTTCTTCTGTGAAAACTGCCACGCTGAGGTCTCCGCCCGGGATAAGATCTGCCCGTCATGCGGGCGATTCTTCTCTCTCGTCCGCTGCCCGCGATGCGCGCTGACAGGAGAAGCGCGACGGTTTCGGCACGGCTGTCCGTCGTGCGGATATACCGGAACTGAGGCCGACTCCGACGGTCTCGAACGCCTGCCGCTCGAAGAGGTCGATCCCGACAGCCGACAACCGCGAAAGATAGTCTCCCGCGATAACGGAAAGCTGCGGATCGATCTGCCTCCCTGGTTCTATCTGATTTCGGGAATCGTCCTTTTCGTCCTGTTGGCGCTCATACTCTACTGGCTGCTTTCCGGTGCCTGAACTTCCGAAAAGAACTCCACACACGCTTGTCCGAATCGTTCGCACGGCGTTTCGCGGCGTTACCACAGCACTCCGAGGCCGCCCCCTGCCGCGGCGCTTCTGAATTCAGAACCCGAAAAGTGCAGCGTCGACCATGCGCTGACGTACAACGGGGTACCAGGGATGAGAACATGCGTTTCCGCACCGGTGTCAACTTGTGATTCGGTCGGATCGGTGATGAGGCGAGAGTCCGACCGGGCGGAAATCGCAGCAACGACTCGTTCATAGTCGAGAATGATCGCGGATTCGAGCTCAGGGCGAACTCGCGGATCGCCGTCATAATCGAGCGCAACGCCGGGTGTCATTACGAAACCGAGCGGTTGTGCATCGAGGCGAAGCGGGGCCTGGAAACGAAGTACCGGTTCGTCGGGGCCGAAGGGGGTGCTCATCTCGCCGATCTGATAGTTGCCGGTCATTCGCAACGAGGCACGCAACGGAGATGTGCGAGAGAGCGCCACGTCGACGGCCCCGGAGATCCGCGTCGGAGTCCGATCGTTTCTCTCGCCGAGAATTGTCGACACGCCGGCGCTCAGCTCCACGGGGCCGGTTCCGAAACGAGCTCCGAAATGAAGGGGGGCTGCCGGCGAACCGATCGCCCGCCCACCAGCCAGTAGACTCATCTGCACGGCGCGCGCCGGAAGCGTGACCGGTTCGGCAGCATACAGCAGACCGGGAGAGCCGCCGAAGGCGGTTCGATAAGAAATGCGCGCTTCTTCGCTGACGGTAACCACTCCGTGAACGGAGTCGCGTTCTTCTGCATCCACGCTCTCACCTTCGACCACGATCTCGTATTCGCCGGGGTCGACCAGGCGACCGCGTTCGTCGCGGCCGTCCCAGGTCACCCGTTGGTCCCATGTGCGGAAATCGCGCACCGTCAACTCGCGCACCAGGGAGCCGTCCGGATCGAAGATGAACACCTTAGCGGTGCCGGGAGCGTCGGCGCGGAACGAGATCGCGGTCGTGTTGTACGGAGGGGGATTTTTCGGTCGGAATACCGGGCGCGAAACGGAGAGGCGGGAGAGTTCGAACGGCGCTTCACGCAACCGGATTGATACTTCGGTGACCCGGTTGCGGATGACCCGGATTCTGCGCCTCTCGGTGACGTACCCGAAACGGCGTGCCTCGAGGCGATATGAGCCCTCCCTGACGTCGTGGTACCGTCCGCGGAGCCGAGAACCGTCGAGCAGCACTTCGGTGTCGCGTGGCTCGCGGTCGAGCACCAGAAGACCGGTGGCCTCCGTAAGCCGTACATCTACGGTAACCGTCTCACGATCACCGATCGTGACACGAATCGAGGCGGGATAGTAACCGGAGCGTTCGACTCGAATCAGGTAGATTCCCGGGCTAAGGCCGGAAACCTCCTGCGGAGTTCGGCCGATTCGGTCCCGGTTCAGGTGCACCTCGGCATTGCCGGGCTCACTGAGAACGCGCAGTGCGCTGCCGCGGTCACGTTCACGGCGGGAAACCGACCAGTCGGCGGACTCGAGAATTCCACCGTAATCGAACATGAATCGCCCGGACTCACCGATAACATCGATGCTCACACTGATTTCCGCGACGGCGGGGAGGACCGGAAGAAGCAGGAAAAGCATTGCAGCGGGCGCTCGGACGAGGGCGCGGAAAGGCGTGTTCACGTTCAACTCCGTTAGGAACAGGGTAGCATACGCAACACACCGCATACCACCACGTGTCCCTTGACCGAGCTCAAGGGTGAATCTAACATCGAATTTGTCATGAATGAGATACTCGAGGAGGTCGACGATCTCGATGACGCTCGCGAGTTACGGGACGACTGGAACTGAGGTTCGCCGGCGAAGGATGCGACGACGATTCGGGTTTCTTACGAGCAGTCGTGCCGTTGCAGCTCAGGCCTCATTTCAGGTTCCTTTTACACCGATAAGGTATAGTGGAATGGACCGGTATTGCTTCTACCAAACCGTCGTAGGACTCTTTCTCGTACTCTTTCTCGTTGTCCACGCAGACGCCCTTCACTCGCAGAACGGAGAGACGGTGATCGAACCTCCGTTTCCGACCATTCCGACCGACACTGTCGCCCCGGGAAGTGTGACCGGCATCCTCGCACCCGATGCTCGCGACCTGCCGCGCGGTTTCGGCACGATTACGTTCGGATTGAGTCGCGACGAAGTCGGTGAGCGACTGATCAATGACCCGAACTTCGACTATCGCGGCGACCCGGATGTACAGTTCCTTCCGCGGCGGGAGCAGGTAGTAATCGATACGGCGGGATTCGATTTTGTAGATCGCGGCTACTTCCAGTTTTCCGACGGCGGCTTGTACTCCATTATCATCAAGTTGAATACACGGATGATGGACTACTTCACGATGTACACGCAGCTTTCCGGCAGCTATGGTCATCCCGACTCTATCACTCCCCAGAGAGCCGTCTGGGAGCGTGACGGTGTTCGTCTGGCACTGGAACGACCGCTGTCGGTGAAGTATCTCGATCTCGCCGTTTTCGACGAGATGCGTGAAGAGGGTCGAATGAGAGAATCCGACCGAGCCGCCGCCCGCAGGGAGTTTCTCGACCAGTTCTGATGCATATGCCGCACCGTTTCGCGCTTATCATGTCGTCGTTCCTGCTTCTCGTTGCTTCCGCGTGCGGGGAGACGGAAGCGGAGGATGATCTCCATCCGCTCTCAGTAGGCGACCACACATTCTACGTCGAGATAGCCCAAACGTCCGACGAACGGGCTCAAGGTCTCATGAATCGTGACTCGCTTCCCGACGATCACGGCATGCTATTCGTGTTCGACAGGGACCAGCGGCTATCGTTCTGGATGAAGGACACATCCATTCCGCTTTCAATAGCGTATATTGCGCGCGATGGGACAATCCGGGAGATCCACGATATGGAGCCGTTCAGTCTCGAACCGGTACGGTCGACCCGATCCGTACGCTACGCTCTCGAGGTCAATCGTGGAGCGTTCGAAGAGGCCGGCATCGAAATCGGGGATCGCGTCGATATCCCGGAACTCTGAGCGCAGCTCATTACAGGCGAGCGCGGCTACTCCGGCGTAGGTGTCGTTTCGTCACTGTCACCGTCGGCATTTCCCAGCTCCGGAAAAAGCTCCAGAACCGGCTTTTCCCCAGGTTCGTCAGGCGTATTCACGAGTATTTCGATACGGCGTTCGATGTTCGATAGGTCTTTGTCGAGACCTTTCGCGAGCTTCACTCCCTCTTCGAAGTATCGCGCCGCATCCTCGAGTCCGACCTCCGGATCGCGCACCTTTTCGACAAGCTCTTCGAGGCGTGAGAGTCTTTTCTCGAATGGTTCCAACGCTATTCCTCCTCAACCATACCTTTGCTCTCGGCCGACACGAGCCCGTCCCGGAACCGAAGGAGAATCTCTCGTTCTTCCACCGCACGTGCAGCCCGCGTGAGCACCTTATCGCCCCGGCCGTCGAGTACCATTACATACCCACGCTCGAGCGCGTCATACGGACTTGCGGCCTCGATCGCACTGCGTGCCATCTCCAGGCGGTGGCGTGAACGAAGCAGCCGCTCCTGCATCGATCTCTGAAGCTGACTCTGCAGTTCGTCGAGCTCCTGGTAACGCGGTTGAAGAACGTAGCGAATAGTGCGCTCAAGATCGTCGGGGGAGAATCGAGAGATCGCAAGTCGCGCCCGCTCGAGTCGATCCAGGAATGACCGGACTAATGTTCGCCCGGTGTTCACGGTGCGAGCGAGCAGATCCTCACGACTTGCGCTGACTACTTCAGCGGCTGCTGACGGTGTCGGAGCCCGGAGATCGGCAGCGAGATCGGAAAGGGTAGTGTCGGTTTCATGACCTACCGCGGCAATCACCGGAGTGTTTGCCTCCGCGATCGCGCGAACGACAGATTCGTCCGAGAAGGCAAGCAGATCTTCGATCGATCCACCACCGCGGGTCACGATGATTACATCGCCGAGCTGCAGCGTGTCGGCACGACGAAGCTGCTCCGAGATCTGCTCTCCAGCGCCGTCGCCCTGTACCGTGCACGGAACGACGACAACGTGCACTCCGGCGTTTCTCCTGCCGAGCACGTTGAGAATGTCACGAATGGCAGCCCCGGAAGGACTGGTCACGATCGCCACTCGTCGCGGAAGCACCGGAAGTGACTTCTTCCTTTCGGCGTCGAATAACCCTTCGGCCGCGAGTTTCCGTTTCCGTTCCTCGAGCATCTGGAGAATGCGCCCGACTCCCGTCTTCGACGCCCTCTCGACGATAATCTGGTAGTTTCCGCGCCGTGCGTATACGCCGATTGACCCCTCGACGGTAATCTGCTCGCCGTCGGCCGGGTGAACCGACGAGCGCTCGAGTCTATTCCGGAACATGACGCAGGAGATCGATGCCTGCTCGTCTTTCAGTGTGAAATAGAGATGTCCGCTCGATGCCTGACGGGCATTCGACACTTCACCCTCCACCGATATCGACGGAAACCCACGTTCGAGCACTACCTTTATGGCGGACGTAATCTCGCTTACGCTATACGGTCGTTCAATCTCGAGTCGGTCGTCGGAAAGGGCCATTACGCTTTCAGGAGGCTATCGCATTCGTGCGGTTGTTGGAAAGCAGGTGAAAGATGGCTTACAGTGGATAACGCGATGATTGTAGCACTTGTCGATCGCCGGGATCTCTCGGTATACAGCGATCTGGAATTGCCGGGAGGCGGCAGCGCACGTGAGCGGGCTCCGGCATTCGCCGAGAGAGTTGCGGACCGCGTCGTATATCTCGAATATGCCGGGAAAAAGCAGAACGGGGAATCTGTTAACGTAGTCCATTCGGAAGATGATTCGGCAACGGCTGCGCTGTCCGCGATAGAATCGGCTTGCGAAGGAGCGGATGCGCTCATCTACGTTCGCGCCGATGAGCCGTTTTGCCAGCCCGATCTGACGCAGATGCTCCTCGACGATCATCTGCGCTATGGAGCCCACTACACGTTCAGCGACGGCTACCCCGCCGGCGTGAGCCCGGAGATCATCGCACCTGGGCTGCCCGCACTCCTGCGAAACATCGTTCACGACGGGGATAGAGGTGTCGGTCCGGGGTGGTTATTCTCGGTTCTCGAGCGGGACATAAATTCTTTCGACGTGGAACCCCGGCTCGCACCGCGTGATATGCGCATGCTGCGCATCGAGCTGCGATGTGATACCCGCTTGAACTACCTGATATGTCGGCGTCTCGCCGAAGCGAAAATCGCGGGGCATCGCGAAATCGTCGACTTTCTTGATGAACACCGAGAAATCCTCCGGGCGCTACCTGCCTTTGTGGGGGTTCAGATCATTGATGGGTGTCCTCAGGCGTGCACCTACTGTCCGTTTCCGCGTTTCGGCGGCGATATTCTCACCCAACGCAACGCAATGCCGGTGGAGCGATTTCGATCGATCGTCGGGAAGATCGCTGAGTTCGCTCCGGAGGCAGTGGTCGGTGTCAGCACATGGGGAGAGCCGCTGCTTCACCCCGATATAGCCGGTATCCTTGACGCGATCACGGCAACCGACTCTCTCGGAGGACTGGTCGAAACATCGGGAGTCGGTATGCCTACCGAGCAAATCGTAGATCTCGTAGAGGACAGCGGCACGCGAATCAAGTGGATCGTCAGCCTCGACTCCAACGACGAAAGCGGCTACCGGGCGCTGCGTGGTGACGGATTCTCCTCTGCTCATGAGACCGCGTCACGCCTTGTCGAACGCACACCGGAGCGCGTATGGATTCAGGCGGTTCGTATGCAGGAGAACGAAGAAGCGCTCGAGGGTTTCTATCGCTACTGGAAAGAGCGCACCGATAACGTCATCATCCAGAAGTACGATCACTTCTCGGGCAAGCTTCCACCGCGAAAAGTCACCGATCTCTCTCCGTTGACGCGCTTTCCGTGCTGGCAGAACAAACGCGAGCTCTACGTACGTCTCGACGGTACGGTGCCGCGCTGCCGTGAAGATCTGGACTGCGAGTTCCCCCTCGGCAATCTGTTCAACGATCGGATCGAGACGATCTGGGAGAACGGCGAGGAGCTGCACCGGCAACACGTAGCCGGTCATTATCCGGATATCTGTGGAGAGTGTGATGAGTACTACACCTTCAACTTCTGAACGCAGCCGGATACCGTACACCGTCGTCGGCGGGAGGGGCGGCGACCGGAACCTTAGAGCACAGCGGCCGATCGGCTGTCTCGTCCTGCATCGCGGAGGCAGCTATCAGCGCGCCTCGCTCTTTACCCACCTCAACGAATGCGGAATTGAAGAGATCGTGTCTGTTGAAAGCAGCCGCCCTCGCTACGACGTGGAGGAGTTGAGCGACCGTTTCCCGGCAACTCGATTTCTCCTGTTGCACAGCGAGATGACGCCCGGCGAACAGATAAACATCGGGATGAACGAGTGTTTTGCACGGTACGTGTACGTAATATGGAACGACGTGCATATCACTCCGATTTCCGAACACATTCGAGCTCGGCTCGAACGGGAACGCGAACTCTGTTTTTCGCCTGCGATTCGCAACGAGAGAGGCGAGGCGGTGCCGAATATAATTGCTCCGGCATTCTATCGCGGACTGTTGCGTATCGTGCCTCAGTTGCCAGGCCCGGAGCAGACTCGAACTCTCTTCCCGTTCGACTACATCGGGCTCTACAACCGTGATCTTTTCCTTCAGCTGCAGGGCTTCGACCGAACACTCTCGAATCCGTACTGGCAGAAGCTCGACTTCGGCTTCAGGGCTTTCATGTGGGGTGAATCGATCCATTGCCTGCCGTCGCTGCGAGCTCAACACCTTTCGCAACTACCGCCGGACGATACCACTCCCGACGAAAGCTACCGGCGCTTCTATCTGAAGAACCTGGCAGTCATATACAACGGTGATCACGCCCGACTACCCGCGCCCCGTTTCTTCGGTTTTCTCGTTCGAACGAAGGGAGGTTTGCTCTCTTCCTATAAACTATTTCGCGAAATCAGACGATGGATAAACAAGAACCGGTTTCGCTTTCGGCAGAATGCCCGCAGCGTCACCGACCTTTGGGAGTTTGAACGACCATGACCGGAGTATTCCTTCAGGCTCGGATTTCGTCGTCGCGTTTACCCGGAAAAGCGCTGGAACGCCTGGAAAACCGTACCGTGCTCGAGCACTGTATGGCGGCGCTCGGATACATTCACGCCGAATGTCATGTGCTCCTCACCGACACCGAAAGCGCACCGCTTTTCGCACCGTTGGCCGAAGCGTGGGGATTCGAACTGTTCGAGGGCGACCGGGACAATGTCCTTGACCGCTACGCGCGCGCGGTCGAACGGTTCGGCGTCGATACTATCGTGCGAGCGACCGGTGACAATCCGCTCGTCAGCATCACCCTTGCCAATCGGATCCTTTCCGAGCACCGTACCGTCGAAAGCGATTACAGCGGCTATATCGGTATGCCTGTAGGAACCGGCGTCGAGGTTCTGAGCGCGCGTGCATTGATGACCGCCGACCGGTGCGCAACGGAGGCATACGACCGCGAGCACGTATCGCCGTATGTTCGCCATCGTCCGCTGGAGTTCCGTACGCACCGACCGATGGTTGAGCCGAATCTGCAGAGCGACGAACGCGTAACTCTGGACACGATCGAGGATCTCGCACGACTCAGGACGCTTTTTGCCCACCTCTATCGCGGACTCCCGATCGACATATCCGAGCTGTTGCATGAGCTGCGCGGCACGTACGTGCGGCACAAGCGGAGCGCATGAGCGCCCGTTATCTCGTCATACCCGACACGCGCCGCGGTCATGGCTCCGGCCACATAACCCGAGCAGCGAGACTTGCGGCATCGCTCGAAAGTGAAGCAGAGCTGTTTGTTGACTATCCGTGGGAAGAGATCTGTCATGAGCCACAGAAGCTCCTCGAAGTCGCCGAACGGTTCGGAGCGAGAGTCCGCCGGAAGACAGCTGAGCCGTCTAGTACAGACGACACGCACGAGACCCCGTCACTCGTCATAATCGATGCGCAGAACATGACGCGCGCCGCTCACGCGGAGCTTCGATCGCTTGCTCCGACGGTCGGAATCGACCTCGGTGGTGAGGCACGGCCATACGCGAGCTATCTGATCGATACGCTGCCGAACCTCTTCAGTCATTCGCCGAATCTCTTCGATCCGGGACTCAACGAGCTTCCCGCACGGGTGCGCCGGTCAGCGGCTTCCACCTCCGCGAACGGACCGTCGCACACCGACCCGCGTATTCTCGTTTCGATCGGCGGCGAGGACCCGGCCGGACTTACGCCACGCGTGCTCGAAAAGCTCGATCGATCGCGCTTCGTCGCGGACAAGTCGGTTGACGTCGTCGTCGGACCGTTGTCGCACGATACCTCCCGGTACCGGAAGCGTACTGTTTCGTCGGTGCTGCCGTCCCCCCGGCTGAAGGATATCGTCGGCGATTACGATATCGTGATCACGACATTCGGTTTGACCGCATACGAGGCGCTCGCCGCCGGTGCCTCCGTCTTGACCGTCGCTCCTACGCGATACCATCGACGCCTCGCGAAGCGAGCCGGTCTGCATTCGCTCGGTGGGCCGAGACGAATCGGCGGAATCGGAAGTGCGATCCGCCGGTGGCGGGATATCTCACAGGCGCAGGAGCGGTTGCGTCCACGAGGGAGTCGGTCGCTTGCCGAGGTCATCCGCAGTATCGATGTAAACGGGATCGGTCCGTGCCCATTGCGGGGAGGGTTCAATTACCGCGCAGTGGCACGCACCGCCGAACGCACGTACCGTGAATCGACATACCGTGGCCTGTACTACCTCGAACGATTCACTCCGATGGAGATCGAGTACACCGAGCGCTACTTCTTCGAGGAATATCGGAAGCAGTACGGACGCACCTACCTCGAAGACTTCGACCATATCCGCTCGATGTGCGAGCGCAGACTCGATGAGGTCGAATCGCTGCGTTCATACGGTCGGCACACGGATTATAGCGAGGCAAAACCTGTCCTCGTTGATCTCGGCTGTGCGTACGGTCCGATGCTCGCCGGCGCCTCCGACCGCGGTTACGCGGTCCAGGGTGTTGAATGGTTCGCGGGCGCGGTCGAATACTGCAACGACTCGCTCGGACTCCCCGCGGTTCAGGGCGACGTGTGCGATCGCACGCTCCCGGACCGTCTCGGCCTCCGCGGGCGTGTCGACGTCGTGACGATGTGGTACGTGATCGAGCATTTGCGCGACCTCGATTCGCTATTCGAGACGGTGCAACGGTTTCTGAAGCCGGGAGGGGTATTCGCCTTCTCGACGCCGAATGCGTCGGGAGCCGTCGCACGCAGAGACCTTGCCGGATTTCTGACAGCCGGACCAGGTGACCACTGGAGTGTGTGGAGCGAACGGCACGTGCACACGCTCCTGAGAGAGCTCGGTTTCTCGAACCCAAAGAGCGTTGTCACCGGACACCATCCGGAACGCTTTGCTCCGAGACTCGCCCGTACCGCCGTCGGAATGCGGATCGCCGGCCGGTGGAGCACTCTACGCCGGCTCGGCGATACGTTCGAGGCGTACGCCTGCTGGAATGCGCCATGACGACGATCCTCATATGCGGAGGCGGTACGATGCAGCTTCCGGCTATTCGAGTCGCGGCCGAGGAGGGGATGCGGGTCATCGTGGCCGACGGCAACGCTGAGTGTCCCGGCCGCACTGTTGCCGATCGGTTCGAGCACGTCGATCTCAACGATCTCGACGGGATGACCGAGTGCGCTCGCAGACACTCGGTCGACGGCGTTTTTACCGCCGGTACCGATTTCTCGACCACGGTTGCGTGGGTGGCCGAAACGCTCGGGCTTCCCGGAATCGATTACTCGACAGCGCTACGCTCCCGCGACAAGGCATTGATGCGCCGAGTGCTCG
>PUOG01000162.1 GCA_003552745.1 Spirochaetaceae bacterium | reverse complement strand
TGAAGCTCTCGCGCTGTCCGGCTTCCATTCGGCTGCGAATCTCGCGCACGCTCTCTTCCGGCATCGCGGTCGATTCGCGTCCCTGCTTGTTGTCGCTCGCCTGCGCGGAGACATGCTCGGGGTCGGGGAGATAGAACTCATCTTCCATAATGCTGTAGCGCCCGCTGATCTCATTCAAACGCGCGGTACGGTGGCGCACCCACTGGCGCGCGACGAAGATCGGCATCTTCGTGTGGAAGGTGAGCACGACCTGCTCGAACGGTGAGGTGTGCCGGTTACGCATGAGATAGTTGATGAGTCCGCGGTCCTCCCGAACAGTCTTGGTTCCGGCGCCGTAGCTCACGCGCGCGGCCTGCACGATCCGGTCGTCGCCGCCCATGTAGTCGACAAGGCGCACGAACCCCTTGTCGAGAACGTGAACCTCCTTGTCGAGGATTCCTTCGGCTTCGGGTACTACACTGTGCGCCACTGCTACCGCCCTCCTTCGCTTTCGAGCAGGTTGTACTCCAGGTTCTCGTACGTCTGACGCCTCGCGAATCGACCGCTGCGCCGTCTCCTGTCGTCGTAGAAGGCGCGCCAGCCGACATCGACGTCATCACGGTCGGCCATCGGCATCAACATCTCCACACTCACTCCGCCGGCCGGATGGTGATAGTGAGTTATGAGCAGCGGATCGATGTCGATGATGCTCGCCCCGCGGTGGTCGAACTCGACGGTCGTCCGGAATATCGCCGAGTCTCCGGTGTTCGCCCGCCAGTGTTCGGTATCGTCCGGTCCGATCCCCCACGTCTGACCGGAGACGAAGTTGCCCATACTCGGCATGATAACCGCCCGCCGCCCGTCGTCGCGCTCGACTACTTCCCACGGTTGCAGCACGTGCGGATGGTGTCCCCAGAGTATGTCGACACCGGCAGCGACCGCGTCGCGGAAGAACGCGATCGAGCGTTCATCAGGGTACGGCTGGTACTCGGTACCGTCGTGAACGCTGAGGACGAAAAGATCGTAATCGCCGGTCGCCTCTTCCAGCCATTCGAGAAAGCGCTCTGTGGACAGGCGGCTCCAGTCGATCACGTAGGTCAGCTCCCATCCATCCCAGTCATTCAGTATGCGGGTGATCGCTAGAAAGCCGATCGAACGTCCGCGCCAATCGAGCTCCACGACATCGAGACTCTCGTCGGTCTCTGCACGTGCGCCGCTGTAGCGAATCTCGTACCGCTCGGTGAGCTCGGCCATCGAGTCGAGGGTGGCGAGCACTCCGTCGGCCTTATAGTCGGTGGTATGGTTGTTCGCCAGCGAGAAGATGTCCACGCCCGCCTCGATAGCGGCCTCCACGTACGCCGGATGCACGTTGAAACGCGGATAGGTCGCGTACGGCCGGTCGGGATCGACGACGAACTCGAGCTGACCGAACACGTGGTCGCTGTCGGCGAAGTACGGCGCGACCTCGCCGTAGATGCGCGAGAAATCGTCCATGCGGAAGTTCACGTCGTGCGCCATTATATCGCCGATGAACGACAGGCGCAGCGGGCGTTCGGATGTCACCGCACGGCGCGACTCTCCCACCTCGATCCGGTGGGCAACGTCCGGACGAGCAAACAGGAGTGCACCACCGGCGCCGGCGAGCGCGGCGATAATGAGGGCGCCGGCCGCTCTGCGGGCCGGGCGAGTGCGATATCGTGATTTCGTGGGGGAACCGCAGCTCATCGGTAGGCGCAAGTATGCCGGAAGCATGCGGGCGGCTGCAACCGCAGAGCGAAGGGCGAGTTCATCGTGTCGCGCTACCAAACCAGAGCGGCGAAAAAAACATAGATCGCACCGAACAGGAGCCCTGCCCCGGCGATCAGAAAGAGGCCCCGGAAGAGCGGGTCGCGGGTTTCGGCGGTGGCGGAGGCTACCGCAAGGGCACCGAGGGTCGAGATCGGGCTGGTGGTTACCACATGGGAGCCGATGACTATCGCGGAAACCAGCTGCTCGGCGGTCAGGCCGCCTGCCATCGACCGGACGAGCCCGGGGGCGACCGGAATCAGTGTCGGAAGCACCACACCGCCGGCGCTCGAGACGGTGGAGATCGCCCCGCCAATGAGAACGAACCCGGGCCCCATCGAAAGCGGGGTCATCGTGGCTCGCAGAAACCCGGTCACCAGATCGATTCCACCGGTCAGCTCCATTACGTGGACGAGGACGGCCACACCGCAGACGAGAATCAACGCCGGCCACGGCAATCCGCGCAGCACTTGCTCCTCCCGACCGCCCCCCATGAGAAGGAGCACGATCGCACCGGTGAACGCGGTCAGGCCGATGTCCCATTCGAGTACCAGGATTCCGAGCACGACCAGCACGATCACCAGCAACGTCGTGCGCTGCCGGACATTGAGATTCGCCGAGATCCGGTGCGTTTCCTCGCTTCGACCGAGGCGCAGCCCGCCGAGAAAGAGGTAGCACAGGGCGGCAAAGAGTGTCCCGCTTATCGCCATGTCCCGGAAGACCGGCATCGCCACGCGAAGGCCATGCTCGGCGGCGACCGTCGCGGCGATTATCCCGGTAGGAGCGATCGGCGAAAGCCCTCCGACGTTCGATCCGGTAATGACCATCGTCGACATGAGCAGCGGCGACAGTCCCTCCTCTCCCGAAACCGTAAGCGCGATCGGCAGGAGAAGAGCGCACGCGGCAATGTTCCCCGGGCCGAGGCCGGCGATCACCGCGGCGAGACCGAAGAAGAGCAGCGGCAGCAGCCGCCGGTCACCCCCGGTGTACCCCGAACAGATTCGCGCGACCACCGTCAGTGTGCCGTTCATCGAGGCGACGGTAAAAAGCAGGGTCATGCCGAGCAGAGTAAGAAAGAGGCTCGTCGGCCAGCCGGAGACGACTTCCGCGGCCGGTATGTCGAAGATCAGCGAAAGGACGAAGGCGAACGCCATGGAAACGAGGCCGGTGTTGACCTTCAGTGTGAAACCGACCCCGACTGCGATCGCTATTGCGCTCAGACTCACGACCGCTGCTACCGGATTCGCCATATACGCATGCTATCCGCGGATCTATGCGCGAACAACCGCTGCACACACCGTGGCGACACTTATTTTCTACGGCATTTTGTACCGTTGGGAAAGCGAAGTAACGCTGACGGCAATCAGAAGCACGACCGCCGCAAGGGCGATCCAGCTCGTCGAGTAGTCGCCGGTGCGATCGGAGAGAAAACCGAACACCGGAGCAGCAAACACGACGCCGGTTCTGGAGAACACCAGCGCGACGCCGGTCGCAAGTCCCGCCTGCCTCCCGGAGGCCAGCTCGGAGATCGAGGTGAAATAAAGTCCCGGAATTCCGAGGACAAAGAAACCGAGCAAGCCCGAGGAGACGAGAATCGCCGGGAACGGAAGCACACCCGTACTCACGATGAGCCCGAAAAAGAGCGCCATCGTCCCGGTGAGCAGCGCAAGAACGATCAAGCCGAAGCGTCTCCGCCCCGCGAGAAAGCGGTCGTTGATCACCCCCCAACCCGGCTGTCCGAAGATTCCGCCGACATGGAACGCCGCGAGTCCGATACCGGCGGCGGCCGGAGTATAGTCGAGGTCCTGCGTGAGGAAGAGTGTCATGTGTCCGGTGATACTCGAGAGCGACATGCCGAATACGACGCCGAGAACGCAGATGGTGATAAACGGTCCGTTGCCAAGAATCTCTGCGATATCGCGCCGGAACGACTCCGATCCCGGCGCCTCGTCCCCCGATTCGGACGCAGCCGTCGAAGAACGTGAGTCAGGATGCGATTTCCGGGGGTAGAACCGATAGATGGAGAGCGCGATTACCCCGGCAATCGCACCGGTAACGGCGAGAACGACTCGCCATCCGTACAGCTGTCCGAGATACGGCAAGGCGGCGGTACCTATCAGTGCACCGCTACCGCCTACACCGTGTACAATGCCCATCGCACTCGCTCGACGCGACGAGCGTACATTCTCGGTCACCCCTTTACTCACGCTGGGGGTAACCAGACTGAATCCCATGCCGGTGACGAACGCGAAGACCAGAATCAACGCATAGAACGGCGAGATCGCATGGAGAAGCATCATAACCGCGACGGTGGCGACGCCGAGGATCAATCCCCAACCGGTGCCGATGCGGTCCACGATGCGTCCGCTCAGTACGGCGATGATCGTGGCGCTGAGAAAGTAGAAGCTCGTGTAGAGCCCGGCCTCCGCACCGCTGAGCACGAACTCACGCTGAACGAGCGGTAGCATTCCGACGAAGCCCTGGATATTCAGCGTTATCGCGATGTACGAGCTGCTCATCAAGAATAGAATCAGAGGAGTGCGTACAACCGGCCGCCCTTCGCCGGCCGGTGCATCTCCGGGAGCATGCGTTTCTATATTATCCATTTCTCGCGAAATGCTACGCCGAATCGACCCGATCGTTCTACCGTTCGACTGGTCGTGTGGCTGGTCGACCACCCGGCCGGCACGTTCTGCCGCGGGGGCTGGCACGGCCGCGGACGCATCGCGTAGACTTGAGCCGCCATGTACGCATCTTCGCTTCGGAAGTCACCGGATGCCGGCCGAACGGTCGGTTTCCGGTGGAACCGTTTCCCCCTTTCACGACCGGCAACCAGCACGGTCCTGCTCTTCGTCGGCGCACTCATGGTGTCCGCTCCGGCGGCCGCCCAGGAACACCCAGGCGAGCGCTACCTCGACCTCGAGACGGTCGAACAGGAGGACGGTAGCGTCGTTTTTCTCGCCCGTAACCGGCACACCGTTCCGCTCTGGATTCACCTCGAATTCCCGCGATTGGACGGTTATACCGCCGACGTCGCGTTGCCGTATTCCGGCGAGGTTCCGCTGCCGCACGATAGCAGTAGCGGCGAAAACGATGGAGAGGTTCTTCTGACCCTCGAACCGCAGGAGGGCGCGCGCCGGCGCGGCTTCGACGTACGATATCGCTTCGCCCGGGGACTGCCGCACGAAACCGACCATGACGACGACCATCTCTACCTCTTCCCGTTCGAACACGGAGAACGCTTTCGCCTCGATCAGGGTTACCGCGGCGAGTTCACCCACTCCGGCGAAAACACGTATGCGCTCGACTTCGCGATGTCTGAGGGCACACCGGTACACGCCGCGCGGTCGGGAGAGGTTATCGAGGTGAAGGAAGACTCCGACCGCGGCGGACGATCGCCGCGGTACGCGGGCGAAGCAAACTATATCTTCGTTCAGCATGAGGACGGAAGCGTGGGTAACTACGTGCACCTGCGTCGCGACGGGGCGAAGGTGGAGGTCGGAGATGAGGTCGCCGCCGGCGATCACATCGGCTACAGCGGCAACACCGGGCAGAGTTCCGGTCCCCACCTACACTTCGATGTGCGCGTGCCGACCGAAGACGGGCGCATGCAGAGCATTCCGACCCAGTTCAAGTCGCACGACGGCAGCGCGATCGACGGCGATCTCGCCGTCGGACGCTACTACTATGCACGGCATCCCGGAGGCGAGGAGCTTGACATCACCCCGGGCAGTGAACTCGCCAACGAAGACTTCGCCGACCACGCGGTGACGATCGATCGCACCGATTCGGTCGATTTCGAGGTCGAGCAGATCGACGAAGTATACGTCGTGTTCATTCGAAACGGATACGATACGCCTGTTAAGGCAAAGGTTGAACTGCGGCTGCAAGGGCTGGATGCCACAACCGACCGGAACGTGGAAATCGAAGTGCCGGCGAAGACCGAGCGTTTCATGTCGATTCTCCGACCTCGTTCCGGTACGCGACAGATCCAGTACGGATTCAGCTACCGCTATACACCGGTTGAGTGATAGACGTGCGATAGCTCCCCGGACTCATTCCCTTGATACGGCGGAAAAGGTGGTAGAAGTGGCTCAGGTTGTTGAACCCCGACTCTCCGGCCACCTCGATGATCGGCTTGTCGGAGGTCGCGAGCAACTCCGCTGCGCGCTCGCAGCGCAAGCCGTTGAGGTAGTCGACGAACGTCTGACCGGTTTCCTGCTTGAACAGCGCATGGAAGTGACTTCGGCTGAGCGCACACGAGTCGAGTACGTCATCGACGGTTATCGGATTCTTGAACTCGGCGTTGACGTACAGTACCGCATCCTGTATGCGGCTGTTGGCGAGCGGCTTCAGGCTCTTTATGGTGATGTTGAATCGCGAATCACGCATGACGGTAATGAGCAGCTCCACGAGCTTGAGCCGGATCGCCCATGAATAGCCGCGATATCGATTCTGGAACTCCCAGAGCATCGCATCCATGAGCGTGGTCATGCGTTCGCTGCCGATCCGCGAAAGCGCGATGAGATTCTGCCTGCGGGCGTGCAGCTTGATGAGTCCGAGCACGTAGAGTGCTTCCTTGTCCATCGGCACCGACGGCGAGAAGAGCTCTTCGGAGAAAAGAATCTGAGAGATGCTCATGCCGGACGGTTCAGCGGTCAATCTCCCGCGCGGATTGAAGAGCAGATGGCCGACGTTGATCCGGGTTGCCGAGCGAGCCGACCCCGGCTCATCGGAACCGCCGGTCGCCAGCGTTCCCGATCCGTGCCGGCAGAAGATCAGCTCGTGCAGATCCCCGACTCGTTCGTCATCGAACTTGAAACTGCGATCGGCGAGCTCGATATTCCGGATGAAGAACAGCAGCGTCATGTGAGTCCGCCATTCTACGAAATCGCTCTCCCGCCGACAAGTGAACGCGGCGGCGAATCAGACAATCGCACAAATAGTGTGGACGATTCTGAAAGATTCTTCGGTTAGGTCCTTTGCATAATCGGATGTCATGGAGACACGTAGAGTCGTCGTAACCGGAATGGGCACCGTGAACCCGCTCGGAAACAGCGTCGCCGAGTCGTGGGATGCGGTCGTCAACGGCCGCTCCGGGATCGCGGAGATTACCCGATTCGACGCGTCGCATCTCAGCTGCCGGATCGCCGGCGAGGTGAAACGGTTTGACTGCACCGCCTATTTCGACGGCGAGATGGCCAAAAAGGCGAAGCGGATGGATCACTTCTGCCACTACGCGGTTGCCGCGGCCGCCGAGGCGGCCGATCAGTCGGGGCTCTCGAGTCTCGACCGTCCGGAGCGGATCGGTGTGGGAGTCGGAAGCGGAATCGGCGGCCTGAACGTCCAGCACGAAAACTCCGTCGCTCTCGAAACCCGGGGAGCCCGACGTGTCAGTCCGTTCTATATCCCGATGTCGATCGGGAATATGGCATCCGGCCTGCTCAGTATGACCTACGGCTTCACCGGACCGAATATCAGCCTGCAGACCGCGTGTGCGACCGCGAATCACTCGATCGCGATGTCGCAGCTGATTATCCGCAGCAATATGGCAGATGTTATGATCGCCGGTGGGTCCGAGGGTGTCGTCGACGAGCTGGCGATCGCCGCGTTCGCGAATATGCGTGCGCTCTCGAGCCGAAACGACGATCCGCAGGGCGCTTCGCGACCATACGACCGCGATCGCGACGGCTTCGTGCTCAGCGAGGGGGCGGCCATCCTTATCCTCGAGGAGTACGAGCATGCTCGACGAAGGGGTGCACCGATCCTGTGCGAGGTTCGGGCCTGTGGATTGTCCGGAGATGGGTATGATTTCGTCGCCCCGGACCCCGAAGGGCGCGGCGCCGCGCTCTCAATGCGCATGGCACTCGATCAGGCAGAGCTCTCACCGCATGACGTCGACTATGTGAATACCCACGGGACCTCCACTCCGGTAGGCGATATCGCCGAAATCCACGGTGTGTACGAGCTCTTTCGCGAAAGTGCCGACCGTACCTTCGTCGGCTCGACGAAGTCGTATCACGGGCATCTGCTCGGAGCGACAGCAGGTTTGGAGGCTATTCTCACGATAAGCGCGATGCAGCACGGACTCGTGCCGGCAAACCTGAACCTCGAGAATCCCGATCCCGAGCTGCCGGATATCCGTATCCCCACCGAAGCGGTGGAAACCCCGATTCGCGCTGCGCTCTCCAATTCGTTCGGATTCGGCGGCCACAATTCGAGCCTAGTGCTCGCTCAGGTGTAGAACCGGGGGTGCGGGCGAGCTCCTGTGTGCACGCCCGCCGTCAACCGTCGAGCTCGCTGCGCACACGGGTCCGCCGGGTGACGGGGCGTCCGGCACCGGCGAGCCACCCAACAGGAACGCGGGCGGCCAACCGTTCGGCCGGACCATAGAGCGCCGACGTAACCGGGAAGAGCAGAAGCGCTGCGGCGACACCGAAAAAGACATCGACGGCGTAATGCGCATAGAGATAGACCGTCGAGATGACGAGCAGGAGGGTCAGTGGAGCGAAGAGCCGAAACAGGTAACGATTCCACCGCCTGTTCAGTTCGATGGCGATAAGGCTGACCGCCACGTGCGAGGAGGGTAGCGCCGCGCCCGCGAGGTTGGAGGTATCGAATACCAGGCGCATCAGCCACGCGAAAAGGTAGCCGTCGAGATCGCTGTACCACGCCTCGCGCAGCGGCTCGATGTAATACTTCGGTCCGTGCACCGGGTAGAAGAGATACCAGACATAGAGAAAGGCGAAGCTCGCGGTGATAATGAAGAGCCCACGCTCGGCACGGGCGCGCAATACCCGATTTTCGCGGCCCCGAAAATAGAGCCGCCACATGCCCACCGTAATCAGAAGGTAGTAGAAGAAGTAGGCGAAGTAAAAGATCTCGTTGAGCCACCGCAGATGACCGAAGAGCGCCGGAAGCTCTACCGCCGGTTGAAAACCGAATATCGCTTCGTCCATGCGGTAGTAGATCGCATCGAACGATCCGCCGCCGGCGATCCGTTGGCTGAGGTAGATCACCTCCGGAAAGAAGAGCGCATACATCGCCTGGACATAGAACGTTCTCACAAAGCCGATCGGCTCTCCACCGCGCCGGGCGTACCACCGAACGAGCAGGAGTATGGCAGGAAGGCAGGCGAACCAGGCCAACGCCCCACCTGCGTTCCGGTCGAGCGGTATGGCACCGACTTGTATTTCGTGCGTCCCGATAAAGACGAGGTTGAGCGACGCGAAAAGGAGACAGATACCACCCGCAACCAGATCGACGGCGCGCAATCGCTCCGCCGCACGGGAAGTCGCGGTCAACGTCATCGAACGATTCATTGCGATTAGCCTATGTTCGTGTATATTCGGGGATACGGCAATGGCAGAAATGACGCGCCGGGAAAAAGTTCACGAGATGCTGGACGGCGGAGGTCGTGCAGTAGACTCCGCAGCGCTCGAAACCATCATAGGCTCGCTGATCCTCGCGAACGTTGTTGCGGTGGTGCTCGAGTCGTTCGATCCGCCGGCGGCACGCTTCGGCGACTTCTTCCGCTGGTTCGAGCTGCTGTCGGTCACGCTATTCACGATCGAGTATCTGCTCCGCCTATCGGTCAGCGATCTGCGCTATCCCGAAAGCCC
>PUOG01000223.1 GCA_003552745.1 Spirochaetaceae bacterium | reverse complement strand
TACGCACGTCAGGAAAGGTCGAAATCGAGTTTTCGAGAAACTGCAACAGCCGCTCGAAGCTGTACTCCTCCCCTCCCATGTACACCGGTGTAGCATATGACTAGCAAAATGTCTAGATAGAGTTATTGGAGTTTTTCTATTGCCTCCAATCAGTCACATTTCGAATTGCTGTTCACTTGCAGGCTCCTGTTGACCGCGCCGTAACGCTTTGGATAGACTTTGTCCAACTCGAACCGCAGAAACAGATCCCACTTATGAGCAGCATAACGTCAACCCGCGACAAAACCAGCTACACCGTGCACTCAATCCGCGATTTGACCGAAAGCACATATGTGCTTCGTCTCGATCGGCATGGACTGCAGTTCGAGCCGGGGCAATATGTCAGTCTCGGAGTTGCCGACGACATCAACATGCGCGAGTACTCGGTCTATTCACCGGTCGACAGCGATTTCCTCGAAGTGCTCGTCAAGGAAGTCAAGCACGGCCACGTAAGCAAGCTGCTTCGAAGGCTGAAGCCGGGGCAGACCGTCCGACTTGATGGTCCGTTCGGTTTTTTCACCATTGATGAGCAGGCACGATCCGAACGCCCATTTCTCTTCGTCGGAACGGGCACCGGCATCTCTCCGTTTCACTGTTTCGCCGGCAGCTTCCCCGACCTCGATTACACGGTACTCCACGGAGTACGCACGCTCGAAGAGTGTTACGAGCGGGAGGCGTTCGAACCGGACCGCTACACTGCCTGCCTGACACGCGACGACCGTGGTGATTATCAAGGACGCGTCACCGACTATCTGCGCGAACACCCGGTTGCACCGGAGACATGCTGCTATCTGTGCGGGAATTGCGACATGATCTACGAGGCGTTCGATATCCTTATCGGGCAGGGAGTCCCCGCCGATCAGCTCTTTGCGGAGGTCTATTTTTAGACGATGAAGTACTGCCTCATACAGCTCGGCTGCCAGATGAACGTCAGCGACGGCGAGCGGATCCGAACGGTGTTAGAACGGATGGGCTTCGCGCAAACCGACTCGGAAGAAGAAGCCGACCTGCTCGGTATTATCGCATGTTCGGTGCGTCAGAAGGCGATCGACAAGGTGTATACGAGAATCGCTCGCTGGAACTCGTGGAAACAGAAGCGAAACCTACTCACCTTCGTCAGCGGATGCATCCTTCCCGCCGATCGAGAGAAGTTCCTCAAGCTCTTCGACCTCATGTTCTCGATCAACGATCTTCCGCAATTGCCGCAGATGATCAGACAGTACGGTGTGGTTACTCCGTACTCGTTGAGCGACGATTCCGCCGACGAGCAGGTAAGCGGTCCGCAGCAACAACCCGGAAACGGCGATGCGGACGGTAGTTCCGTTATATCGAAGGCCGGATTGAAAGCCGCACGCCCGAAACGCAGCATCCACAAAGCGGTAGTTCCCGAGGCACCGGCCGACGATCGCGACACCGGATACTGGCGGATTCGTCCTTCTTATACCAGCGGATTCGAAGCATATATCCCGATTCAGAACGGATGCGATAAGTTCTGCACCTTCTGTGCGGTGCCGTATACGCGTGGACGCGAGGTAAGTCGCGACAGTGGCGAGATTTTGTCGGAAGTGCGCCGACTCGTCGAAGCCGGCTATCGCTCGATCACGCTTCTCGGGCAGAACGTCAACAGCTACGGTGTCGATCGGAAAGGTCAGGAGCTTTCGTTCGCCGAACTGCTCGACCGCGTCGGAACCATCGGCGAGGAAAGCGGACGCACATTCTGGACGTATTTCACCAGTCCTCACCCGCGGGATATGACCGACGAAGTGATCGATACGATCGCCCGTTACCCGGTGCTTGCGAAGCAGATTCACCTCCCACTTCAGAGTGGCGATGACAAAGTACTCATCCGCATGAACCGCAATCACAGCGTGAAGCGCTATCGGTCGATCGTCGGGAAGATCCGCGAAACAATCCCGCAGGCGACTCTCTTTACCGACATCATCGTTGGGTTTACGGGCGAAACCGAGGAGCAGTTTGAACGCACTCGCGAGGCGATGCGGGAGTTCCGGTACAATATGGCGTATGTCGCGATGTACAGTCCGCGACCGGGAGCGGCGAGCTCCCGCTGGAATGACGATGTTCCGACCGAAACCAAGAAACGTCGTCTCGAGGAGTTGTCTCGCGAGCTGAAGACCGGCAGTTACCGGTACAATCAGACGCTTGTGGGAACCACGGTCCGCGCGCTCGTCGAGAAGCCGGACCGCAAGCACGGCTATCTGAGTGCGAGAACCGAAGGAAAGCTTCCGATCCGTTTCCGCGCCGATTCACGTAAACTCATCGGACAATTCGTCGACCTCCGTGTTACCGGCTGTGCCGAGCTCAGCCTGGAGGGTGAGATCGCCGGAGAATACGCAGGAACGCCGAACGGGTCGGTGACTCTCGAACGCGTCGCCGCTCAGGAGATTCATGGATAGCCGGCAGCCTCAATCAACCGATTCGGAATCCGTTCCAGCTCGGAGCGTCGCGTTCCAGACACTCGGCTGCAAACTCAACCAGTACGAAACCGATGCCCTGGCATCCCGACTGCAGAAAGCCGGGTACCGTATCGCCGCGGACGATGAACCCGCCGACTGCCACATTATAAACACGTGTACGGTCACAAACCGCGGCGATCGGAAGAGCCGCAACACGATCAATCGCGCTCTACGAGCACGGCCTCCGCTCGTCGTCGTGACCGGGTGTTTCGCCGAAAGCCACAGGGATGAGCTTGAACGTGACGGACGCGTGGTCGTCGTCCCGAACGAGAATAAACAGGCGATAGATCAGCTGATTGAGGCGCACTTCGCCGGAGAAATGGTGCGACCCGACGAGCTCCCCCGTGGTGTCTTCGATTTCGGAGTTCCGGATCCGATCTTTCACACCCGAAATATGATCAAGATTCAGGACGGATGCGACAACTACTGCACCTTCTGTATTATCCCGTTCGTACGAGGGCGGGCGCGGAGCCGTCCGGCGGATCAGATTCGCGATGAGCTTAAGCGCAACATCGATGCCGGGTATCGCGAAGTAGTGCTGACCGGTGTGAACATCAGCCGATACGACGATCACGGGCTCGCATTCAGTCAGCTTGTTGAATCACTTCTCGAGACCGATGGTGACTTCCGAATTCGGCTCTCGAGCCTCGAGCCGGATCGTCTCGACGATCGTTTTTTCGATCTGTTTGCTCACCCGCGCATGGCGCCACATCTTCATCTCTGCCTGCAAAGCGGTAGCGATCGAATACTCCTTCAGATGCGACGCCAGTATACCACCGGAGAGTACCGTTCGATCGCCGAGCGTTTGCTCGGTCGCTTTCCCGGATTCAACCTAACGACCGACTGTATCGTCGGCTTCCCGGGCGAAACCGACTCAGAGTTCGAACAGACCTGCGCGATTGTGCGTGAGCTCGGGTTCAGCCATGTCCATACCTTCCCGTATTCGGTTCGCAGCGGTACGCGAGCCGCCAGAATGAGTGAGCAGATTCCAAATAGGGTGAAGAGCCAACGATCGGCCGTACTTCGCGAAATCAGCGGCGCGAACCGATACGCATTTCGATCGCGCGCACTCGGAACGTCCGACCGTGTGCTCATCGAACGATTCAATGATGGTGCGGCAACCGGCTACACAGGCCACTACATTCCGGTCGTCGTACCCACGGCTGCTTCGGACGGAGTGCGGAACCGTTTTCTCGATGTGACATTGCGCCGGATTATTGAAGATAATGATGAGATGCCCGTCCTCGCCGATCCGATTACGCCGTGAGTAACACCGCCTCCCCCTTACGGCAAATCGCGGTCGTGAACGCCTTGCCGTCCGGATCTCGCATTGTGGCTCGAGCGTTCGGAGCCAGACTGAGAGAGCAAGAGGCCGGGACACAGTACTACCGCGGTGCGCTCGACCGAGGTGGACGGCGCCACGAAAACCGACGCTGCGGCGAAGGGACTACCGCCGGCCGCCGCCCGACCGAGACCCACATGGTGAATGCGCGAGGTAGCACGCTCGAAATATGCGTACAAACATCAAGACTGATCGGTCGCTGCTCTACCGCAGGCGAGGGTACTGCGGTCCATCGCTCGGTTGCGCTTATTTACACCGACCCCGGAGTCACACTACCGGCACTTGTTGTCAGTGTTGCCGGCCCGTTGCAGGAGCGCCCGTACTATCCCGATATGCTTGTCGCTCACGATTTCGCAGAGATACGTTCGACCGCCGACACGGCGAGCGGCTTTGCCGCAGCCGTTTCGCGGCTGTGCGGGCCCCACGAAGTTGTCATGCTTGCACTACCTCAGGACCCCTCGGTTCTGTCGGAGTCCGTTCGCCGGCTGTGCGCGATCTGCCTATCCCTCCTCGAGTGTCGACCACCGGAGGTGCGGCTCTCCATCGAGGAGCATGATTCGATCAGGGAACTTGCACGAACTTTTGGAGCGTCGCAGGCGCAGCGCGATCAACTCATGAAAGCGGCGATCGCCGTGCGAATCCGCGGTCGATCGGTCACCGAAGCGGTACGTACGATTCCGTCTGACTCGGACTGTCAGAGAGCAATTGTCCACATCGAGGAGTTCTCAAGGTGAGCCCGGAAACGCAGGACGGTCCCTTGCCGCATGTTCGTCGCATCTACTACGAACGCGACTCCCTTGACTGGCCGGCGACACAAAACATACTCACCCGGCTATCGCATCTGCCGGTGGTGGAAATCGGGCACTACAAGGATGTATTCAATCGCCCCGGTCAGCACTTTCAGACGCAGAAGCGGTCGCCCGCTCTCATCCTGGCCGTCGAGCGCGAACGACTAATTTACGACGCGAGCGCTCGCATCCGCAGCTGGGGCGCCGGAGTTCCGCTCTACTACAACGCTCCGGTTCGCAATTGTCTCTTCAACTGCGACTACTGTTTCCTGCAGGGAATGCACAGCTCGGGAAACGTCGTACTCTTTGTAAACACTCCGGATTTCATGCAAGAGGCAGCCGAACGGGCCAAACGCAAACGGATCGTTCTCAGTCTAAGCTACATGACCGACCTACTCGCCTTCGAGCCCCTCGTTCCGATCTCCCGCCAATGGATCGCCTTCGCCGATAGAACCGATAATCTCGAAATCGAGATCCGCACGAAGAGTGAGTTCTACGGGGCAATCCGTACCTTGTCGCCTTCCGAAAGCACCATACTCTCAGTCAGCCTTTCGCCGGCTCACGTTGCAGCGCACTACGAGCGGGGGTGCGCCTCGTTCGCCGGACGCCTCTTTGCCGTCCGACAGGCTGTGGAGGCCGGATGGCGCGTCCGACTCTGCTTCGATCCGATCGTGTATGTCGACGGCTGGGAAGAGAAGTACGAGCGGTGTGTGCGCGAAGTATTCACCCGTCTCGATCCGTCGCGCATAGAGGAAGTGAGTTTCGGAGTAATGCGCATGGCCCCTGACTTTCTCTCCCGTATCCGCTCCGTTCGGAGCGATTCCGAGATTCTCTTCTATCCATTTGTGACGGAAGAAGACGGCGCCTCCCGTGTGGCCACCTATCCGGTCGAGCTGCGTGAGCACATGCGCGAGACTATGCACGAATCACTTCGACGACATATGCCCGACGATCGCATCCACTTCGTACACGGATAGACGATAGCTGACGTTCGATTGCAATTGGCTACCTGCGTCACGTTTGCTATTCGATCTCGAGAATCAGTCATCGCTCTCGCAAAATCGTTACGGTGCGGCACGACCGATCCCGACTATCTTGAGGACATCCTCGATATTCCCGACGGCGCTCTTCGCTACCGATGTACAGGTCCCGGAGGCCGGGATAACCGCAATTCCGCCACCGGACCTGAATGATTCCGGTCTCGGTCTCTTACGGCGCGCGCAAGAACCAGCATTCGCGATCCTCGGCAACCCATGTTTACTGGACAAAACGTATCGGCGACGACCGTTTCGGGGAAAACCGTTGACAACACAAGCAATCTGCCGCTATCGTATTTCCGACATGACAATCGCAGTAACCGAGAAGGCACGAGCCGAGCTCATCAACCTCGATGTGAATCAAACACAATTCCTTCGTCTCTGGGTCGAACCGGGCGGTTGCTCGGGGATGAGCTACGGCGCGGCAATCGATAACGAGACAGTCGAAGGCGACGAGACGATCTACCAGGACGATGCAATTCGCGTGGTCGCCGACCCGGACAGCCTCCCATTCTTCGACGGGCTGACGATCGACTACACCGATGATCTCGTTCAGAGCGGCTTCCGGTTCATCAACCCGAACGCCGTTAAGTCGTGCGGGTGCGGATCGAGTTTCAGCTGCGAAACGTGCTGATGAGCCAATTCCCGAAGACTTCGATAACGGGCGGAGAGAGCGTTTACTGCATTAACGAAGCACAACTTGCCAAGGCGAAGAGCCTCGCCGAAGGCGACGGCGAGGAGAGCGACCGCGTGCGCGAGGCCCTCGCCCGTATTGAGAACGAGTATTCGCGCAACGAGCGAGCTGCGATCGCGTTCATGTTAATCGAACGGCTGCTTTCACGAACCGAATAGTCAGACGATACCTGCCGCGCGAAAAAGCCGATCGCGCAATGCTGAGTAGCGCTGTTCATCCGGCGGTGTCGTGACCCAAATCTCGGTCGCGCTCCCCTCCCACCGGCTCAGAAATCGGTAAAACTCCACGCTCAGATCGTCGTAACTCTCAAAACAGACTACGTTACCCCCGAACCGTTGAATCTCGGCCGCCAGGTCGTCGATCGCCCTACGTTCGCCGCCGGTTGCATACGGAACGTATGCGAGCACCAGCCCTTTTAATCGACCGCCGGATTCGTACCGTTGTGTCGGCTCGATTACTCTCACCGGAATATCCGGCGCATAGTGTCGATACCGTGTACCCGGCGAACGTGCACTCTCCTGAGCTGCGTCGCCGCACTCTGCTTTTTCGGTTGCGCCGTTCGCGAAACCAACCTTATCACCCCTGCATCCGTCAACCACTCGAGCGATCTCATCATAGGTGATCTTCCCCGGCCTCAGGATGACCGGGAATCCGTCGCGGATCTCGACGACCGTGCTTTCGATTCCGACTCGACACGGACCTCCGTCGAGGACCGCTGCGACCTGACCGCCTACCTCCTCGATCGCCTGAACCGCATCGGTCGGACTCGGGCGGGAAGAACGATTCGCGCTCGGTGCCGCGAGACCCACTCCGACACGCCGTACCAGCTCAAGGGCAATCTCGGAATCCGGAATCCTGATAGCTACGGTCGGCCCACCCGCAGTCACGAACGAGGAGAGCGCGCCGGGGCGAACCGGAACGACGACGGTAAGCGGGCCGGGAGCGTACTTGGCAAGGAGTGAGCGCTCTGCCTCACCGAAGAACGCGTAGCGCTCCGCCATCTCAACCGAGTTCACGTGTACGATAAGCGGATTGCCCCTCGGTCGACCCTTTACCGCGAACACGCTCGCCACCGCCTCGTCGAGATCGACTCGGGCCCCGAGCCCGTAAACGGTCTCCGTCGGAAAGACGACAAGTTTTCCGGCACGAATCAGTTCGGCTGCTTCGGCAATGCCTACGCTTGATTGGATGACGCACCTCCTTCAACGGTATAGAATGCTCTGCACCATTATGCGAATTCCACCACGCTTGAGGAAGCCGCGTGCACAGACCACTGTCGGCTCCGACGGCACATTCATAGCGTCGGATGCCGGAGTAGACCTGCGTTCGCTCTCCCGGTACACGCGGAAACCTCGTCTCTTTGAAGCCGAACGGCGGCAGTTCTGGGCGGATCCGTATATCAGTCAACACGTCCTCGACACACACCTCGACCAGTCGACCGATGCGGGCTCACGACGACTCGAAACCATCGATTCCTCCTGCGAATGGATCAGCACCGTCTACGATCGAACCGGAAACAGAGCACGGTCCAACGCAGCGGACGCGGAACATGCGCCGCGACTGCTCGATCTCGGTTGTGGTCCAGGGCTGTATGCACTTCGTTTCCAGCGATCCGGATTCCACGTAACAGGATTCGATATCTCTCCCGCCGCGGTCCGGTATGCTACCGCTCACTGCCGGCTATCACAGGGCTCCGCAGAATTTCGACAGGAAGACTATACCGATTCTGAACTCCCCGGCAGCTACGACGTGGCAACCTGCATTTACGGGGGAATGGGAACCATTTCCGATAGCAAGCGTGACAAACTGACACGCCGGGTATATCGCGCTCTGAAACCCGGCGGTCTCTTCTTCTTTGATGTGTTCACTCGCGCATATGTCGACACCGAACGCCTTCGCGAAGGTTGGCACATCGTGTCTCGTGACGGTTTCTGGTCACCTGGGCGTTACCTCGTGCTGGAAAGCAGTCACCTCTTTCCTCGCGCGGCTGCCTGCGCCGACAGCTACACTCTCCTATTTGGAGATGGGAGAGCAGATCGCTACCTCGTCTGGCACCGATACTACGACAGCGATGAGATACGATCGCTCACCCGAAAAGCAGGCTTTGACACCGTTGAGACGTATACCGACCTCTGCGGAACTCCGCAGTACGCCGGATCGTTCTGGATCGGGGTTGTGGCACACAAGCCACTATGAGATAGTCAACCGACTGCCGCTCGGCGTCGCTGCGCGAGGTCAGGCCTTGCCGCTCACCCGCGCGGGGGTCACTACAAGCTCAGGGGCACTCAGCATTTCAGCCAGACGTACCCATCCTCCACCTTCGTCTCGAACGTTTGTACCGGCCTCGTGGCCGGAAAGTCCCTCACGGCACCGGTGCGAATGTCGAAACGCGAGCCGTGTTTCGGGCAGTAGACATCGCCATCAACAATCATCCCTTCGTTGAGCGGGGAGTACTCGTGGGAGCACGAGTTATCGGTGGCGTAGATACCGTCTTCGAGCTTGTACAGACAATACTCCTTGCGACGCACCGTGAATCGATACGTACTTGAGAAGTCGTCGACCGCGACCACTTTTCGCCACTTCGCCATCTACGCCTCGTCTTCCTCGGCTTCGTGCGCCTCATGAACACGCTGCGACACCAACCTTCGCAAATCGTCCTGGATTCGTTCAGGCGCCTTGTCGATTATGTCGGCGAAAAAGCCCATGAGCAGTGTCTCTTCGGCTTCCACACGCGAATAGCCCCGAGCCTGTAGATAGAAAAGGTGCAACGGCTCGAGCTTTCCGGTGCTCGACCCGTGACTGCAACTGACGTCATCGGTGTTTATCCGAAGCGTCGGGATCGAGTCGGCCCGAGCACCGTCGTTCATGATGAGATTCTTGTTCGTCAGGTATGCGTCGGTCTGCGTTCCGTTCGGCGCTACCTCGATGAGTCCCTGATAGATTGAGTGAGCCTCGTCGCGAACCGCGCCCTTATAGTACGTTCTGCTTTCGGCATGCGGCGCCCGGTGGTGCTGCACCGTCCGCATATCCATCTGCTGATCCTGGTAGGGAAAGTAGAGCCCGTTCAGCCGAACCAGCGAACCGGGACCGTCGAGCGTACAGTCGAATC
>PUOG01000089.1 GCA_003552745.1 Spirochaetaceae bacterium | reverse complement strand
CGACGTGAACCATTTCGTCGAGGCTCGGCGTAATGAGCCCGGAAAGGCCGATGATATCCGCTTCGTGTTCGCGTGCGGCGGCGAGAATATCGGGGCACGGCACCATGACATCGAGGTCGACTACATCGTAGTTGTTGCACTGCAGCACGACCCCGACGATGTTCTTGCCGATATCGTGCACATCGCCCTTGACGGTGGCCATAATGACCTTGCCCTTTTTCTCGGCTGCCTTGCCGCTCTTCTTCTGTTCTTCCTCGAGGAACGGCAGGAGATAGGCGACCGCCATTTTCATTACGCGCGCACTCTTCACCACCTGCGGCAGGAACATCTTCCCGCTTCCGAACAGATCGCCGACGACGTTCATGCCGTCCATGAGTGGACCTTCGATGACCTCGAGCGAGGCGTTCGCCCTCTGCCGCGCCTCCTCGACATCTTCCTCGACGAACTGGGTGATCCCCTTCACGAGTGCGTGCTCGAGCCGCTTCTCCACCGGGTTTTCTCGCCAGCTCATGTCCTTGGAGCTCGCGCTGCCCGAGGAGTCGATGGTTTCTGCGTAGTCGAGCAGGCGCTCGGTTGCATCCTCGCGCCGGTTCAGTACCAGATCTTCGCAGTGTTCGAGCAGCTCCGCCTCGATATCGTCATAGACGGCGAGCTGACCGGCGTTCACGATACCCATTGTCAATCCGGCCTGGATCGCGTGGTAGAGGAAGACCGCGTGAATCGCTTCGCGAACCGCCTCATTCCCGCGGAAACTGAAGCTGACATTGCTCACGCCGCCGGAAATCTTCGCGTACGGCAGCTCGCTCTTGATCCGCCGGCACGCGTTGATAAAGTCGACCGCGTAGTTGGCGTGCTCCTCGATGCCGGTACCGATAGCGAAAATATTGGGATCGAAGATAATGTCTTCCGGCGGAAAGCCGACCTCCTCGGTCAGTACCTTGTAGGCGCGCGCGCAGATTTCCACCTTGCGCTCTTCGGTGTCCGCCTGGCCCTTCTCGTCGAACGCCATAACCATCGTGGCCGCGCCGTACTTCATGATCTCGCGCGCCCTTTGCGTGAACTCCTCCTCGCCCTCTTTCATGCTGATGGAGTTCACGACACCCTTGCCCTGAATGCACTTCAGACCGGCCTCGACGACCGACCATTTCGAGCTGTCGACGACCACCGGCACGCGCGAAATATCGGGCTCGCTCGCGAGCATCTGCAGAAACGACGCCATCTCCTCTTCGCTCTCGAGCATCGCCTCGTCCATGTTGACGTCGATCATCTGCGCACCGTTCTCGACCTGATCGCGGGCGACCTCGAGCGCCTCCTCGTACTTCTTCTGCCGTATGAGGCGGAGAAAGCGTTTGCTGCCGGTGACGTTCGTTCGCTCTCCGATATTCACGAAGAGACTGTCGTCGTCGATGACCACCGGTTCGAGTCCGGAGAGTCGGGTGGCGCGCGGAATATCGGGAATGGCACGGGGCGGGTGCTGCTCGACAGCCTCCCGGATCGCCGTGAGATGTTCGGGAGTCGTTCCGCAACACCCCCCGACGATATTCACGATACCTTCCTTCGCGAAGTCGCCGAGCGTTTTCGCCATGAACTCCGGGGTATGATCGTATCCGCCCATGTCGTTCGGAAGTCCGGCGTTCGGATGTACACTGATCGGGCAGTCGGCTACCGCGGCAATCTCCTGGACGTGCTCGTGCAGAAGATCGGCGCCGAGGGCACAGTTGAGCCCGACGCTGAACGGCCTCGCGTGCCGGATCGAATGGAGAAACGCGGTCGGCGTCTGGCCGGTGAGGGTGCGGCCGCTGCGGTCGGTGATGGTGCCGGATATCATAATCGGCACCTCGAAGCCGAGCTCTTCGAAGAGCGAGCGCACCGCGTAGATGCACGCCTTCGCGTTCAGCGTATCGAAGATCGTCTCGATCAAGAGCAGATCCGCGCCTCCGTCGATGAGTCCGCGGGCAGCCTCGGTGTAGCTGTCGCGCACCTCCTCGAAGAAGATAGCGCGAAAACCGGGGTTGTTCACATCCGGCGATATTGAAAGCGTCTTGTTCGTCGGCCCGAGTACGCCGGCGACGAAGCGCGGCTTCTCCGGTGTCTGCTCCGTCGCTTCATCCGCTGCGATGCGCGCGAGCTGCGTGCCGTGGTGATTCAGCTCGTAGACGAGCGATTCGAGCGCGTAGTCCGCCTGGCTTATCGAGGTCGAATTGAACGTGTTCGTCTCGATGATATCCGCACCGGCATCGAGAAAGCCTTTGTGGATCGCGAAGATGATGTCGGGGCGGGTGAGGGTCAACAGATCGTTGTTACCCTTCTGATCGTTACCGGCTTCGCATGCGCGGTCGATTGCCTCTCGGGCGTCTGAAGAGATGTTGAACGCCCCGTCGCCGATCTCCGGCGCCTCGGTCCCGGCACCGCGATAATCGTCCTCGCTCAGGGAGTAGCCCTGAATCATCGTACCCATGGCACCATCGAGGATGAGGATCCGGTCCTCGACCGCTTTCCCGAGTGCCTTATTTCGTTCGTCTCGCGTCTGATACTTCATAGCAGGACGTATAGTATACGCGTCCTGCGTAAACATGTGAACCTGTCGTACAGAAATTATTGGCACCGAAAAGAACGGATCGTGCTCCACTCCGATGGCTCGAGAGCGCGGTACGACAAACTCCTATCGCCCCGCCTCGGTGTCGGCGAGCATCCTGGTAATTGATTTGAGCATACCGGTTCCGAGAAGCCGCCCGTCTACCTCGTCGGTCACATTCGGCAAAGCGAATAGGTGTTCGATAAAGAGTCCGGCGGCGCCGTACGCGATCGCTGTCTCACCGAGCGGCGATATTCGGATCTCGCAATCTACTTCGTTTTGATATGACCAGTTGCGCCGTATCTCCTCTTTCAGCACCCGCCGGACATACTCTTCGGGGAATTCGAACGTTCCGCCGAATACGACATGTCCCAGATTGAGCGTGTTCACAAGAAACGCTACATGTGCCGAAAGCTCGCGAAGCATGCGTTCGTGCAGTTCAGGATCGGTGCGCACCATGTGGAAATGATCGTCGGTTACGGAGAACTGAGTGGTGTTTCCGTACTCCCACAGCACGCTTCTGAACTCGCCGGCCGAGTGGTCGCGTCCGTGGTGCACCTTGCCTCCGAGCACAAGCCCGAGACCGACAGCGATGCTCTTGTAATCGAAGTCGCGTGGGTTCGGCAGCCGAAACTCGCCGAGCACAAAGATAAAGTTATCGGGTCGCCCGCTGTAGCGCGACGCGAGCTCGCCCCAGCAACCGCAGTTCGCATCGTTCTCGATCATGATCGGAATGTCGAGCCGCTTCGCTGCTTCTTCGTAGACGGGCAAAGGCTCGGTTATCGTGAGCGGATTCGACTGGTAGATGACGCCCTCTCGGAGGCTCACGATACCGGACACGCCGAGTCCGGCCCCGATCACACGGCGCCCTTCGTCGGTCATCCGCCTCCGCAGGCGATCGACCACTTCGAAGAATACGTCCAATACCGATCGATCCCGAAGTGAGATATTCGCCCGCTCGCTGTGGAGGATCTCTCCGGAGAGATCGACCACCACCGCATACCAGAAGTCGGTCTGGATCTCGATTCCGAGTATACAGCCGAACTCCGGGTCAACGGTCAGATACTTCGGTTTACGTCCCCCGAGCGGGCTTGCATTGCCTTCAGCGACAACTTTGACGATGCCGGATTCGAGAAGATCGTGCACGATCTTCGTGATCGTGGACTTGTTGAGTCCGAGCGTCCGCGCAATCTCGACACGACTGATACGTTCGTGGAGCCAGATCGTGCGCAAGACTCTCGATCCGTTCAGCTGGCTGATCGCCGGCCCGTTTCGCCCTGCCTCCATGGCAATCTCCGTTGACAACCCCCGACGCGCGTGAGATTCTCCTTCAGGGTAGTTTGGTTGATTCTTGGAATCAACTTAATTTGCTTCTCGTATTGTAATCGGTACTACGGTCACTCGTACAGCCGACTATCGGTACCGTATATAGAATTTACAGTAAGGGGAAATGGTTATGGAACTAAGCACGAGATTTCCGGAGGGCTTCACCTGGGGTACGGCGACTGCCAGCTACCAGGTCGAAGGGGCGAGCACCGAGGACGGTCGCGGCACGAGCATATGGGATACGTTCTGCCGTACGCCGGGGGCGGTTATGCATGGACATACCGGCGACGTCGCGTGCGATCAGTACCACCGGTATCCCGAAGACGTCAAACTCATGAAGGAACTCGGAGTCAATGCGTACCGGTTCTCGATCGCATGGCCGAGGGTCTTCCCGCGCGGAACCGGAGAACGGAATCCGAACGGCTTCGACTACTACAACCGCCTCATCGATGCGCTGTTGGAGGCGGGAATACAGCCGGTGCCGACTCTCTACCATTGGGACCTGCCACAGTCGCTCGAGGACTCCGGGGGATGGCCGAACCGCGACACCGCCTACGCTTTCTCCGAATACGCGAAAGCTTGTTTCGACGAGCTCGGCGATCGGATTTCGAAGTGGATAACGCTGAACGAGCCGTTCTGCACCGCGATTCTCGGATACCTGCAGGGACATCACGCTCCGGGTATCAAGGACATGCGTAAGGCGACCGCGGCGGTCCACCATCTGAATCTCGCTCACGGGCTCGCCGTCCGGACGTTTCGCGAAGGAGGGTATCCGGGGCAGATCGGAACGACGCTGAACACCCAGACCCCGCGACCGGCGACTCGGCGCGAGGAGGATATCGAGGCCGCGGACCGAGCCGCCGATCTGCCGACACGAATGTTCCTCGATCCGCTTCTCGGTAAAGGATATCCGCAGCGGTTCATCGAAGCATATGAGGAGGCCGAGATCCCGCTCGCCGATGGAGATCTGGAGATCATCGCCGGTGACATCGATTTCCTAGGGGTCAACTTCTACCACGAGTGGGTCGTCGCCTACGACGACTCTCGACCGGAACGCTACCGGTTGGTCCCTCAGTACCAGCAAACAACCGAGATGGGGTGGCCGATTACACCGAAAGGCCTCCACCGACATCTGCAGTGGCTGCACGACCATACCGGCGGCATGCCTCTCTACGTAACCGAAAACGGATGTGCGATGCCCGATGAGCTTTCGGCGGACGGGACTCGCGTTCACGATCGCGGTCGCATCGATTTCCTCAAGTCGTATCTCTCTGCTTGCGCCGACGCGATTCGCGACGGTGTGAATCTCCAGGGGTATTTCCTCTGGAGTTTCATCGACAATTTTGAGTGGGCATTCGGATACACGAAGCGATTCGGCATCGTGTACTGCGACTATGTGGACGGACGTCGTGTGCCGAAAGACAGCTACTATTTCTACCGCGACGTCATCGCGGGGATGGAATAAGCGCCCTGCCGGGCGCACCCAAGGAACAACGGCCCCTCGTGAGAGGGGCCGCTTTGTGTGGCAGCACGAGCCGCCGGGCGCTCCGCGAAGTCTGAGTGATCAGCGGGAAGCTACGGTAATACTCAGACTGTCGGGACGAAGAACGGTCTCGAATTCGGCTCCGATCGAGCTCTCGGCAAAGTAACCTGCACTTGCCTTGAGCACATATCGATAGCGCTCACCGGGAACAACGGTTTCGCCCGGCTGTGCACCGTGGAAGATACCGACGATTGCGCCTTCTTCATCGAAGAAGCCGATATCGAGCGGCAATCGCACGTCGGTGAGCACGTGGCGAGCTGAGGTGTTCACACGGTACACATAGAGCACCGGCTTCTCGGAGACAACCTCGGGGCGCACGTTGCGCAACCCTTCGCGGCGTGCTGCCGGTGTATTGACGATTCTAACCGCCTTCACCAACGACTCGTCGCCTTCCATACCGCTCAGCTCGATCGTGCCTTCGGGCAACGCGAGGAACGTCCGTGTGGGCTGCTCCCTGACATATCCGACAAGCAGTACGATTGCTACGACGGCGGCAACGGTGCCGACACTGTAAATAACCTTGCGAACCGTGCTCATTTCGCGGAACGCCTTAATCCGACCCTTGATACTCATTGGTCACTCCTTCGCCGGCGCGGCAATGCTCGTCCGGCACGTTTTGACAATGAGACACCGATCGGGCTCGTTAAGTTACCGTCTCAGACGCACTGTTATGAATTGTTATGTACTCGCACCGCTGAACTGTCGATCGGGACCGTAGACGGCTGCACTCTCGACGCTTGCCACGATTTCTTCGCGCTGCGCGTCGATCGTGGGACCGATGGTTGGATCGTCAACGTGGTGACAAGCCACACGGTGCCCCGAGCGGATTTCGCGAAACTCCGGAACCTCGGCAGCGCACTTGTCGGTAGCGAACGGACATCGGGTATGGAACACACAACCGGTCGGAGGCTTCACCGGACTCGGCACGTCGCCACTGAGTATTACACGGGTGCGGCTTTTCTCGATCTTCGGCTCGGGGATCGGAACCGCGGACATGAGCGACTGGGTATACGGATGAAGCGGCATGGAGAACAGCTCATCGTAGGTCGCCGATTCCATGAGCTTGCCGAGATACATCACCGCGATCCGGTGCGAAATATGCCGCACCATGCTCAGGTCGTGCGCGATGAAAAGGTAGGTCAGTCCGAGCTCTTTCTGGAGCTCGGCGAGAAGATTGACTACCTGTGCCTGGATCGATACGTCGAGCGCCGAGATCGGCTCATCGCATACGACGAAGCTCGGATTGAGCGCGAGAGCCCGCGCAATACCGATTCGCTGACGCTGGCCGCCGGAAAACTCGTGCGGGAACCGCTTCATGTGGTCCGGATTCAGCCCCACCAGTTCGAGCAGATCCTGGACGCGGGCGCGCATCCGGGCACCGTCGCTTTCGCCCTGTATCACCATCGGCTCGGCCACGATCTTCGCTACCGAGTGACGCGGATTCAGCGACGAGTACGAGTCCTGAAAGATCATCTGCATCTTCGGACGCAGCTGCCGTAACTCAGTCGGACTCAGAGAGGTAACTTCGACATCTCCCAGCTGTACGCGACCGGCAGTCGGCTCATGCAGCCGGAGTACACTGCGCCCCGTGGTAGACTTGCCGCACCCGCTCTCGCCGACGAGACCGAGGGTCTCGCCTGCCGGAATCTCGAAGCTCACGTCGTCGACGGCTTTGATCGCACCGACCGTGCGGCTGAAGATAACACCGCGTGTGATCGGAAAGTACTGCTTGAGATTCTCCACACGAAAATAGGGCTGATCGCTCATGTACGCTGCTCCTCGTGAACGACTGCATCCGGGCGCACTGCAACCGGCTCTTCGATGTCGCGGCGACGGCTACGTTCGAGATCGTAGAAGCACGCTGTGAGGTGGCTGTCGACCCATCCACTCTCGATCTCGGGATTACCACCGGAAGCGAGATACAGGCCGGGGCGCTCGTTCTCACATCGCTCGAATGCCCACGGACATCGATCGGCGAAAGGACACTGCGTGGGTGGAGAGAAGAGACTCGGCGGCGCACCGGCGATGTTCACAAGCCGCTCTTCGCTCTTGCTGAGCTTCGGAAGAGCACCGAGCAACCCGATCGTATACGGGTGTCTCGGATGAGCGTATACCTGCTCTACCTCGCCGTACTCGACAATCGTACCGCCGTACATAACCATGAGTCGGTCGGCCAATCCTGCGACAACTCCCAGATCGTGAGAGATCCAGATGACCGAAATCGACAGCTCCTCGCTCAGGCGTTTCGTAAGATCGGCGATCTGGGCCTGGACCGTTACATCGAGCGCGGTTGTCGGCTCGTCGGCAATGAGAATATCCGGGTTGCACGCGATGGCGATCGCGATCATCACCCGCTGGCGCATTCCGCCTGAGAACTGGTGAGGATAGTTACCGTACCGCTGCCCGGCGGCGGGTATACCCACCTGTTCGAGGAGCTCCACGGCACGCGCTCGTGCCGCACCCTTCTGCAGGCCGGTGTGACGCTGAACCGACTCGGCAATCTGGGCACCGACGGTCATCAGCGGGTTGAGCGAGCTCATCGGATCCTGGAAGATGAACCCGATACGGTCACCGCGCAGCCGCGAAAGCTGTCTGCGTGAGAGTGAAAGGAGGTCTACCTCACCTTCGTGTGTGATGAATCTGGCCGAGCCGGAGGTAATCCGGCCCGGCGGCTCGGCGATCAGTCGAACGAGCGACATCATCGACACGCTCTTGCCGCTTCCGCTTTCACCGACGATCCCGAGCGTCTCGCCGCGCTTGAGATCGAACGAGACGTTGTTCACCGCGTGCACCGTCCCGTCGATGCTGTCGAACTGCACCGAAAGGTTTCGGACCTGTAGAACCGTTTCGCCGTTCACGAGGCACTCCTTCTCATCTTGGGATCGAGCACATCGCGCAACCAGTCTCCGAGAAGGTTCATACCGAGCGACGTGAATACGATCGCCAGGCCCGGGAAGGCGGCAATCCACGGCGAGAACTGAATATACTGCCGCCCGGCGGCCAGCATGTTCCCCCAGCTCGGTATCCCCGGTGGCACGCTCAAACCGAGAAAACCGAGACCCGCCTCGTAAAATATCATCCCCGACATCTCGAATGTTCCGACGGTGAGAAGGGGACCGATCAGATTCGGCAGTATGTGCTGAAAGATGATGCGGCCCGGGCGAGCTCCGATGCTTACCGCCGACTCGACGTAACCGGATTTCCGTATACGCAGGACCTCTCCACGGGTAATTCGCACGAACAGCGGGGCATTGGTGAACCCGAATATCATGATTACGTTGAAGAGGCTCCGACCGAGAACCGCCGCTACGACGACGACCAGCAGGAGGTACGGGATCGCGAGAAAGAGATTCGCCACCCCCATGATGATGTTGTCGGTCCTGCCGCCCACATAACCGGCAACGAGTCCGAGAATCATGCCGAGACTCATCGAAATGAGCACTCCGAAGAATCCGACCGTCAGCGAGACGCGAGTACCGTAGATGATCCGACTGAGCATGTCGCGACCGAGGTTGTCGGTGCCGAGCGGGTGTTCCCAGTCGCCCCCGTCCTGCCACGCAGGCACCTGCCGGCTGATACGGAGGTTCTGATCGAGTGGGTGGTGCGGAGCGATGTACGGGGCGAAAATCGCCGAGAAAAGCACAATGCTGAACAGCAGCACCCCGACGACTCCGGCCTTGTCACGAAAGACAATCCGGAGCGTGCGTTGGAACGGAGAGCGCACATTCTCCTGATCGAGAGCGTCAATCCTCATAGCGAATCCTCGGATCGATAAGTGCGTATGCGACATCGGTGAGCAGATTCAGCACCACGACGAATCCGGCGCTGAACACCGCTATCGCCTGAACGAGCGGGAAATCGCGCGCCTGCACCGCCTCGTTGATCATCCGCCCGATCCCGGGCCAGGAGAAGATCGACTCGATGTAAATCGATCCGCCGAGCATGTACCCGAACTGCACTCCGACGATGCTGACAAGGGTGATCGATACGTTGCGGAAGACGTGGCGGCCGAGAACGGCGCGCTCCTCGATACCTTTGCTGTAGGCGGTACGGATGTAGTCTTCACCGCGAACCTCGAGG
>PUOG01000292.1 GCA_003552745.1 Spirochaetaceae bacterium | reverse complement strand
CGGCGAGCGAGGCGACATCCGATAGAGTCACCATAGAGGTGTCACCCGGTGTCGTCATCGCCAGCGCTCCGTGCGCCGCACCGTAGTTGACGCAATCGGCGGGGCCCATTCCCTCGAGAAAGCCGTAGATGAGTCCGCCGGCGAAGCTGTCGCCACCGCCGACCCGGTCGAGAATCTCGAGCCTCTGCCGGTGCACCGCCTCGTAGAACTCGCCGTCGTGCCAAAGCACTGCGCCCCAGTCATTAACCGTTGCCGAGTGCACATCCCGAAGAGTCGTCGCCACCGCCTTGAAGTTCGGATAGTCCTTTATGACACGATCGATCATCCGTTTGAAGTTGGCCGGATCGAGCCCGGTGATCGTCTCGTCGACCCCCTCCACTTCATATCCGAGACAGGCGGTGAAGTCTTCCTCATTGCCGATCATGACGTCCACGTACGGTGCGATCTGTCGATTAACTTCCTGCGCCTTCGCCGCACCACCGAGACGTTTCCACAGGCTCGGCCGGTAGTTCAGATCGTAGCTCACGATGGTCCCCGCCTTTCTGGCGGCTTTCATCGCCTCTATCATGACCCCGGGCGTCGTCTCGCTGAGCGCGGCATAGATGCCGCCGGTATGGAACCACCGAGATCCATCCCGCGAAAAGATCGCCTCCCAGTCCACGTCACCGGAGGCGAGGCGGCTGGAGGCGTTATTCGCCCGGTCGTATACGCCCTTGGCCTTTCGGACACCGAAACCGCGCTCGGTGAAGTTCAAGCCTATGCGAACGTCGGCGCCGAAACCGTCGTACGGGTACCACGAAATGTAACGGGTATCCACTCCACCCTGGAGGATGAGATCTTCGAGAAGGCGGCCGACCTCGTTCTCCACCAGCGCGGTCACAACCGCCGTGTTCTTACCGAAACAGCGTCGCAATCCGCGTGCAACGTTGTACTCTCCGCCACCTTCCCACACGGTGAAGCTTCGAGCGTTGCGTATACGCCCCTCACCCGGGTCGAAGCGAAGCATGATCTCTCCAAGACTTACCTCGTCCCAGAGGCACTCAGCCGAATCTCGTAACGTAATCGAATGCATATCACTTGCTCTCCATTATCCAGACGCCGCTCCACGACTCCGGCGGGTCGCCGGCAAGCGCACGGCACTTGTCGGCGTACTTCTGCGCCGGAGGATCGTCGGCGAGTGCGAGGAATCCCGCTCTCGCCCCTTCGAAGTCGCCATCATAATAGCGGGCAAGTGCCAGAGAAAAGGCTTCGAACCGCTGTCGTCCCGCATTGTAGACATCCACCGGCATCGGCTCGAAAACCCGTACCGGCTCGGTGCGACCGACGACCGCTATGCGGCCGAGCTCGCGACACGCGATACCGTCGGCAACGGCGGCTGCGGTGCTTTCGGAGATCATCGTGTAGGTGCCGAACTGCTTGTTCACGCCTTCGAGCCGTGCGGCGAGATTCACCGCATCACCGAGCATGGTGTAGTCGAACCGTGTGCGGCTGCCCATGTTGCCGACGACCGCCTCGCCGGTATTCAGCCCGATTCGCATGTACAGATCGCGACCAACCCGCTCGCGAAAAACGGGACGCAGTTCAGCGAGCCGACTCTGGCATTCGAGTGCGGCCCGTACCGCGACGTTGGGATGATCCGGTACATCGAGCGGAGCGTTCCAGAAGGCGATGATTGCATCACCCTCGAACTTGTCCACCGTTCCACCCGATTCGGTGACGATATCGGTCATGTCACTGAGATACTCGTTGAGCAGCGCGATGAGCTCGTCCGGAGTGAGTCCTTCGCTGAGCGACGTGAACCCCTGCAGATCGCTGAAAAAGATCGTCAACTCACGGCGTTCGCCGCCGAGCTGAAGTCGGCTCGGATCTTCCAGCAGTTTCTCGATTACCGCCGGGCTCAGATACTGGCTGAACGCACCCTTTATGAACCGCCGCTCCTTTCCCTCGGTCATGTAGTTCAGGACCGCGGCGCTTACCGCACCGATCGTACCGGCAGCCGCCGGCACGACCAGCGGCATCCAGTAGCCACCGGCATACGCACCCGATGAGAGAACGAGCGGGAGGAGTGGAGCCGCCAGGAGTGCGACTACGGTGGCGGTAAGCGAGCGCGCCATGGCCGCGGCGAAGCCGGCGAGAAACGCAAGCGCTACGACACACAACAGATCCAAGCCGAGCGGAGCCTGCCGCATGAATCGACCGGAAAGCAGATTCTCGAGCACTGCAGCGTGGAACTCGACTCCCGGTGCCGCGCCGTCGACCGGCATCGGCCGCAGGTCGTACAAACCCGCGGCGGAGAACCCGACCATGACATGGCGTCCCTCGAGCTCCTGCGGCTGCACGACCGGTGCATCATCGGAACCGGAGCCGAGGCGGATCTCGCTCTGGATTATGGCTGCCGCTGAGTAGCGTTCACGTTCGCGGGCGCCTGCGTCGAAGCGTACAATCATGCCGGCATTGCGATCGAGCGGAATGGTCAGGTCCCCGACCGAGGCGCTACGCCCGTCCATCCGCACCGTCGGTGAACCGAGGCCGGCATTACCATCGTCGGTTCCGGCGGCGGCCACAAGCCAGGTGGCCAGAGCGAGGGTCGGCACCGCTTCGCCGCGAAACTCGGTTACCAACGGCGTGCGACGATAGATACCGTCACCGTCCGGCGCGATGTTCACATTTCCGAAGCCGGCAGCCGCGGCGGAAAGCTCGGGCACCGGAAAGAGCGCGCGTTCAGCACTCCACAGCCGATCGAGATCGCCGGCGTCCATCGATACGGTCGCTCGTTCGCGCGGAAGATAATCGGGAAACGGTTCCGCGCGGCCGGTCTCTCTGCCGTAGAAAACGGCGGTCACCATACGTCCGTGTCGCTCGACCGCGTCGGCGAACACCTGATCGTCACTGACGCCGTAGAAGCTGTCGTCGCTATAGATAACATCGAAGGTGAGCGAGGCGACACCTGCTCTCGCGGCGAAATCGGCGATCGCCGCGTAGTATGCCCGCGGCCACGGCCAGCTCTGCCCCTGTGCCTCCAAAGCCCATTCGAGGCTCTGCTCGTCGACGAGGATCAGCACAACCTCATCATCACCGTCTCTGGGAGAGGTGAACGCGCGCGCTCGCATATCGTAGCTGCTGCGTTCTGCACCGTCGAATACACCACCGAGCAACAGCAGAACGGCGATAAGCGCCGAGCCGCTCCCTGTCAGGAGCGCGCGAACAGGTCGACTCCGCAACGCAGCACGCATTCAGACCTGACCCATGATTCTCCGGAAACGCTCCGTCCTTCGCGGATCGACTTCCGGGTCGTCGTCCCGCAATACCTCATGAACGTCCTCCAGCCGATCGCTCGGAGAGGGATGCGTTCGTGCCAGGCCGGGACCGTCCGGCTCCCACCGTTGCTCCATACGTTCCAGGAACGATACGAGTGCAGAGGGTGAATATCCGGATCGCCGCAATATTTTTACTGCACCCTGATCTGCCTCCCGTTCGGAAGATCTTGAGTAACCGGCGGTGAAAAGCGTCTGGGTTACATCATCGATCGTACCCTCGAAGACCTCGGTGAGCTCGGCCACCTCCTCGCTGGTAGCGAACTGTGCACCGGTAATCGCCGCGCTCGTAAGGGCGGCGGTGATCCGTGAAGTCCGGATCGACTGCAGGCCGTGACTTTCCACCACATGCGCGACCTCGTGGGCAAGCACCGCGGCCAGCTCATCTTCGTTCTCCGTGATTCTGATCATGCCGCGCGTGAGGAATATGTGCCCCCCAGGTGTGGCGAAGGCGTTCACCTCCTCGTCGTCGAGGATCTGGAAGGAGTAGTCGGCGAATAGCTAGGGACGGTCCGAAGAGAGTACCACGATCTGGCCGATCGCATCGAGGTACTCGTTGGCTTCCTCATTCTCGTACGCCGGGTAACGATCGAGAACCGTGGCGGCAACCGATCGGCCGATGTAGTATTCCTGCTCGGGAGTGAAGTCCTCGAAACTTCGCTCCATCCGCTCACCGGTCCGACGAATACTATCGGCCTGTCGCCGGTCAATCGTGCCGGTGGCCTCACCGACGGACGCACCGATATCGGTGATGGTGCCGCAGGTCACGAAAAGCAGTGCCGTGGCGACGGTCAGAATTGCCACCACTGCGGTGTGTCGCGATCGTACACTCATGACTCATCTCCCGGGATCGGGAGTCCACCCTCTTCGATGAACCTCATAAGTGTGTCCGAATCGCGCACACGAGCTTCCATGAGATCGACTCCGTCGAAGCGAAGGCCCTGCTCGCTTCGATAGCGCTCTTCGACCTGCTCATTGAAACCGCGACCGGCCAACGCTACTTCGCGATCGTCGGCGCGACGAGCGGCATCCTCTCCGTCATCTTCGAGGACGATCTTATCCTCGCTGATCGCGGATTTATGAAGCCACCCTTCCCCCTCCGACGATGCGACTCGCAGAAAGTCACCACGCATCTCCAGGACCTCGACCTCATCGGTGTAGGCGAGCCGTGCGACAATCGGCGCCAGGTGTCCCGAAGCTTCGCGCAACTGAGCCGATCGGACGGCAACACTTACCAACTCGCCCTCGAGTGCCCACGCGGTTGCAACCGCGACAACAAGACCCAAAGCTACGGCAAATGCTCTCCGATACATGGCGGATACCTCTTAACTTGCACTATATCATGTACAACCGTATTCGCACACGAAAGTCTCGCAAACGCGCGATGGGCACTGATTGCCGGCGCCGCGCGCCACGTGTCGGGCACTACTCGCCACCGTACTCACGTGTCGGGCACTACTCGCCACCGTACTTGCGCGCCAGCAACCGGAGCGTCTGCGCATCCCGGTAAAAGGCATCGACCGAGGCATCCTCTACACCACGCAGGCATACCCAGAAGTCATCGTCGTGATTGCTGAGAATCGCGAGATAGCGGGCCCAGCGGTCGGTCGCCTCACTGAGCATGCTCGTCCCGATCGTCCGGCTCACGCCGCTTGCGTGCAGGCCGAGCACCAATTCGCTCACAAGCTCGAGGTCTCCTGCGTCGGTCTCGACCTCGGTCTGCTCGGAAGGGTGCCAGAACACCTGCGCCGTGGACGTGCCGGCTCTCTGCAGGAGCTCGAACGCCTGCGAGCCGGTCGCTGCATGGGAGTACGTGTTCAGCCCGACGGCGACCATCAGACCGAGAGCCTCGGCACGATCGACACACTCGGATACTCGTGCGGCAACTCCGTCTCGCTCCTCTTCATCCGCTTCCTCGAGGGGGCGATCACCGGCACGAACCCGGATCGCGCCGGCTCCGAGCTCGGCGGCGGTGCGAACGATTACCGCCAGATCGTTCCGACCGTCCGAGGTGATCGGAACATCGACGGCGTACGAGATGACCGCAAGCCCCGCTTCTTCGGTTACATTTCTGGCCCTCGCCGCTGCGTCGAGGTTGCCGACCGGACAGTGACTCTCATCCTGCCATTCGATACCGCCGAGACCGGCTGCCTGAACGAGCTCCACGATCCGTTTGGGCGCAAGGTTTCTGAATGTATCGGAGCTTAGGCCTGGTAGGATCATGCGGAAAGCAGTCTCCGACGCCGGCGTAAACGCTGTCAAGCAGCGGTTGCGCCGTGCCCCGATGGCGTATAGCATCGGAGCACTCGCTATGTTTGTCCCTTCTGAGATTCTCGCCGCGGTCGCTGCCGTCGTTCTCGTGCTCTGCGCACTCGCCGTGCTCGTATTGATGCGGTATGGACGCGGATCCGGTCGGGAGCCGGCCGCCGAAGCGCTCGCCCGCCTCGAGGGCCGCCTCTCGGAGCTCGGTGATATATCGAACCGGGTGGAGGAGCTTACAGCGATATTCACCGTACCGAGGACGCGTGGAGAGGTCGGGGAGACCGTGCTCGCCGAGCTACTGGCGACCTACCTGCCCGCGGAGGCCTTCACCCTGCAGCACTCGTTCGCCGACGGAGGAAGGGTGGATGCGGTCATAGCGCTCGGCGATGCACTCGTGCCGGTCGACGCGAAGTTTCCGCTGGAGGCGCTTCGAAAGCATCAGCGCGAGAATCCGGAGGCGAACGAGCTCCCTTCCTCGATTCGCCGTACCTTTATCTCGCACGCTCGCGCGATCTCCGAGCGCTATATCCGACCCGAAGAGGGAACGATGAACTTCGCGCTCATGTATGTCCCGAGCGAAGGCGTTTACTACCGTGTTTTCGTCGCCGATCCCGGTGAGACGATGCGCGAAGCGCTCGCGCTGCGAGTGATCCCGGTAAGCCCGGGCACGCTCTTTCTCTATCTGTTGACCGTCTCGTACGGACTGCGCGGCCTCGCGTTCAGCCGCGAACGTTCGGAGCTTCTCGCCGCGGTGAGCGCGGTGCGGAGAGATTTCGACGAGGTAACCCGCGCGCTCGAGCTGCTGCGCGGGCATCTGAAAAACGCCTCGAAGGCCGCCGACGATTGCGACTCCCGCCTCGCGAGGCTCGACCGCGGACTCAATCGGCTCGAGGAATAGCCGGGCGCGACACACTAACGGTGGAGAGTTACCTCCACCGGCAGGTGATCGGAGTAGCCGTGCGCGATATGGGATCGCCACCGTCGCGGCGCACCGCGCGAGTCGAGCATGTACGGCTCGGCGACCACGCGAAACTCCCCGATCCCGATCGCACCTCCACTATTCGGTGACTCACTCCCCGCTTCCGGCACACCGGTCACAAACCCGGGCCCGAACATGATGTGATCGAGGCTCTTCCACCGGCCGCGAAAGACGTACGTTCCGGGCGGTTGCATCCCTCCGGGTGAGTCGGCGGTGTATGCCGCCTTCCACGGCGAATAGAGGACGACCGCATCTTCGGAAGAAACCGTCGCGTTCCGCGGACGAGTCGTGAGAAAAAGCGATCTCAACGGGTCGTAGCGGCCGATCGAATCGACCGGCAGCAATGCGGTCGGGTATTCGCCGGCGCGGCGACGGTACTCATCGGCGCTGAGGTTCAGGTCTCCGGCGACGATCGTCGGAATCCCCTCCTCAGCGCTTCGCCGGACACGGCGGGCGACGATCGCGGCAGCCTGTCGTCTCGACGGCTCGGTCTCGCGGTCGCCGCGTACCTTGGAGTGCCAGTGGTTTACCAGAAGGCGAATCCGCCGGTCTCCCCAGTCGAGATCGGCTTCGAGGATGTAGCGGCCCGGCGCCGTCCACGGAAGCCCGAGTGCATGAGCTCGCGCGGCAACTACGGGAACTCTCGAGAAGATCGCGTTGTGAAACGGCCCGTCGTTCGCGACCAGCAGCTTGTGACGGTAGCCCTTTCGCGAAAGCTCGCCGGCAAGATCGAAAAGAACCCGTGCGTTCTCGATCTCCTGTAACGCAAGAATGTCGGCGCCGTCACCGCCTCCAAGCTCACCGATAACACGCACCGTATTCTCCAGACTGCGTGCATATCGATTCGGCCCCCATTCGTCTCCCCGCGGGTCGAACGACGAATACTCGGTTCCGTCGTACACCGCGTCGAACAGGTTCTCGACATTGTAACTGGCGAGCACTATTTCGCTCGCGGGCGAGCACGCCGGGAGCGCGCCGGCGGCCAACAGAGCGGTTACAACGAGAGCTGCGCGGCGATGACGGAGAGCACTGCACTTCTGCTGGACGGATGCCACCCGGGCGAGTGCCGCCGCTCGAATACCAGCCGAGATTCGATCGATCAGATTCAGTCGCTTCATCGTTTCTCATCCCCCTCCAACTGAACCTACGGGGTCGGGTAGCGTGGCGATTGAAGGGAAGCAGCACTTTTCTTGACGTGGGGGTGATGATTTCGGGGGCGAGGCGCTGCGTGGCGGGATCTGATGGGCACGTCGGACGCAGTTGGGTGGCGGAAGCCGGTGCACACGTCGGACGCAGCGCCGCATGGCGGGGCGAAAACGGTACTATCTGGCTACTATCGCTCGGCGCTCGCGAGGTCGGCGATCCGTTCGACCTCGCGGTCGGGGTCGATTCCCATCGGCTCGAACTCGGCTCCGGTCACGCGCTCGGCCGCATCGACGTAGCGCCCGGCGAGTTCAACGATCACATCCTCTGGTATCTCCGGCGGCTTTCCGTCGCCGCTGTATCCGCGGTCGAGAAGCCAGCCGCGCAGATACTCCTTGTCGAGGTGGTGCTGGGCGGCCCCGGCGGCGAAACGCCCGCCGTATTGCCCGGCATCCCAGTAGCGGGAGCTGTCGGGTGTGTGGAGCTCATCGATCAGCGTCAGCTCCCCGGAGGCATCGATGCCGAACTCGTACTTCGTATCGACGAGCACCAGCCCGCGCTCGGCCGCGTGCACGCGACCACGCTCATAGAGCGCGAGTGCAGCCTTACGAATCTGCCGCCAGCGCCGTGCAGGCACGAGCCCCGACTCGACGATCTCCGCCTCGGATATCGGCCGGTCATGGCCGGAGTGTTCTTTTGTTGATGGGGTGACGAGCGGTTCGGGAAGCTGCTCGTTCTGCGAGAGGCCGTCCGGGAGCGCAATCCCGGAAACGGCTCGCCCGTCGCGGTAATCGCGCCACGCGCTGCCGGTAAGATAGCCGCGCACGACGACCTCCACCGGCAGCGGCGTGCACTTGCGCACGCGCATCGTTCGCGGGGTAACCATCTCCACGACATGATTCGGCACGATCTCCCGGGTGAGCGAAAACCAGTAGAGACTCATGCGATTGAGCACTTCGCCTTTACACGGCACGAGCGCGAGTATCCGGTCGAACGCGCTGACGCGGTCGCTCGCCACAATCAGAAGCTCGTCGCCGATATCGACGATATCGCGTACCTTCCCGTGCGACACGGTGCAACCCGCCGGCATCGCTTCGTCGGGAATTCCCGGGAAACTCGCCGGCAGATGCGCGCGCAGCCACTCGCCGTTCATCGTATCTATCCTTCGAGCTCGCTGCGGGAGGAGACAATCTTCGATACGAGGCCGTACTCGTTCGCCTCTTCGGCGCTCATCCAGAAGTCGCGGTCGGTATCCTGCTCGACCTTCTCCAACGGCTGTCCGGTCTCGTCGCTAATCAGCTTGTTGATCCGCTCGCGCGTCTTCTGGAGCTCCTTGGCGTGAATCTCGATGTCGGTCGCGACGCCCCGCATACCGGACAACGGCTGATGGATCAGGTAGTGGCTGTTAGGTGTGGCAAAACGGTGCTCCTTCGCCGCGGCGAGGAGAATCAGCGCTCCGGCGCTCGCGACGAGCCCCATGCCGATCGTATGCACCTCCGGCTTGATGAAGCGCATCATATCGAAGATGGCGTAGCCGGCGTCTGCGTCGCCGCCCGGCGAATCGATGAACACACGGATCGGATCGTCGCCCGCGTCCTCGAGGAGGAGCAGCTGCCGCACGACTCGCTCGGCGAGCGCCTTGTTCACCTCGCCGGAGAGGAGGATCGTGCGGGTTTTCATCATCTTCTGCATGAGCGCCTCGGCGCCCTGTTCGTTCCGTTTCTCCTGATCGTCGTCGTCATCGTCGTCGAGACGTATCTGGTCGTACTGGTTCTGCATCGGAGCTCTCCATTTCACATTTGGTTCGAACGATGAGTATAATACGCGCGGATATGCACGAGCAAACCGGGGACAGAGAGATCGAGAAGAAGAGCGCGGTCGTGG
>PUOG01000088.1 GCA_003552745.1 Spirochaetaceae bacterium | reverse complement strand
GACAGTCGGAGCTGGTGCCCGCGAACAACGGAGAACGTGTCCTGAGCGACACCAGAATGCGGGTGTACCGCTGGTGGTTCGAAACACAGATGCGCCGCTATCCGCAGACCACCACCGTGTCGCTCAGCAACGAAGGCGCATCGATCGACGGAATGCCGGCGCAGACGATCGAATCGGTTCTCGAACGCCCTGCTTGCCGCCGGAGAATCTCGGAGATTCGTCGGAACGAGAGGCGGAAACGATCGAATCGGCGTGAGGCGGATCAGCGCGAGAAAGTCGAACGGCTGCGCGAACGGCTTGATGAACTGATCGGTGAGCTTCGTTCGCTGGAGAAACTCACTCGCCGTGGGCTGTCCGTCACCGAACGGCTGATCCGTGACCGAGCGCCCGACGGTCGTGTCGGCTCAGAATCACTCGCAGAGCTCAACTCGATCGACAAACGAATCGTCGAACACCAGTACCGCGAGATCGCCGGCTTTCTTCTTCAGGAGGTCAAGGAACGGGTGAGAACGGGTAAAGAGCCCGATCCGCTGGCAGCGGGCAGACTTCTGTACGAAGGACTCGAGGAAAGCTGCAGGTACCACCGAGCGCTTCTCGAACGCGGAGCGAGCCGATTGTCGGGGTACTCAAGTTGATCGGGCGAGCTGCCGATTCTATAGGAAATGGGGCGCGTGGTACGCTGCGCAAACCTTTAAACGGTATGCACCTGACGTCCAGGCATACCGTTTTTTTGTGCCCGATACTCAGGAACTTGTCGAGCAAACCATCAATCCGCATCCGGCAGCAGCCGCAAACGTGAGACCTGCGGATCGTTCGGCTCACGCCCGGAAATCGCCGTGACCTGCCGATACTCTCCCCTCCTCCACGCTTCGAACTGATCGGCGTACCAGCGGTTTCCTGGATGGCCGGACTGCCCGCCGGCGTGTGCTATCCAGCTGACAGGCGACGCTTCGAGCGACACTACCATCCGGATGCCGGCGCCCAGGTTGACGTTGAACGGATCAACGAGGTCGTACGCCGCACGGCCGACGGTCATGTGATCGCCGCCATACGGATACGGGCCCCGATTCACGAGCAACGATAGCGGCCAGATGTCTCCCATCGCGTGCGTGAGCTCGATCTGCTGGATTTCCTGCCACTTCCACGACCGGATGTCGGAGCCGAGCTGCTGCTCGAGATCGGTCACTGCAGCGAAAAAAGCGGCCGAGAGAACCGGCTCGATCGGCCCATCGGTCCATCTGCTTTCGTCCCTGCCGAGGACGGCATCAAAGCTGTTGTACGCGAGATAGGCGGTATCGAGAAACTCGAGGTACAGATCGTCTCCCAACGCCGGCTCGAATGTCATGCGCATGGCGACGAGATACCAGTGAGCGAAGATGACCGGGGCGGTTTTCTCGAGTTCGTACACCAGATTCGAGGCCCACTCATCGAGGATCTCGATCGCCTCGCGCTGGAGCCCGGAGTAATCTTCCGGCGGTCCGAGCGCATCCAGAAATCGCGGCAGCCAGCGACGAGCGTGCAGGTTCGCCCAGTCGTTCTGAAGGGATCGACTGTCGGCAGCCGAGAATGATTCACTCTCGCCGACCCGCTCCACGATCCGCTCCATACGACTCGGCGGTGCGCTGTCCGGAAGAATCCGGTACGGGTACGGATCGTCGGCTACCCGATGGTTCGCAGTGGCAATGAATCCATCGTCGGGATTAATGATTTCGGGCAGCTCGTCGAACGGAATCGGATCGGGCACCGCGTCATCCGGATCCCATCCGGCCCTCGGCAACACGCCGTCGTAGTCGGTGCGGGCGGGGATTCGCCCCGCCGTTCGGAAGGCGATATTTCCGTGCCGATCGGCGAACACGAGATTCTGCACCGGCACTTCGAAGTCGATCAATGCATCGCGGAAGTCGTATACCGACTCGGCTGTATTCATAGCGCGAAAGGCGTCGAAGGGGCTACGTTCGATGTCGTAGGCGCTCCAGTAGAGCGAGAGATCGGGATTTTCGGAAATGAGCGGCCCGTTCGCCGTATGAACGATCTCGATCGGCACGGTATCGTCTTGACCGGCAACGACGATCTCGCTCGTCTCGACATCCGCTGAATACCACTCACCGTCACGCTCGAAGCGATGCGACTCCTCCGCATGACGCCGCTCGAGAAAGAGGTCCTGAGTATCTGCGGTATTCGTGAGGCCCCAGGCGACATCTCTGTTGTGCCCGACAACCACCGACGGAGCGCCCGGGATCGTGAAGCCGCGAACCCAATGGTGATCGCCGTACTCGAGCTCCATCTCGTACCAGAGCGACGGCAAACCGAGCTCGAGGTGGGGATCGTTTGCCAGAAGCGGGACGCCTTCGGCGGTCCGTTCACCGGAGATTAACCAGCTATTGCTCCCGGTGCGAGGGAGTGCACCGAGCATTCGTAACTGCCTGCTTACGCGCAACCCGGCGAGCTCGGTGGAAGTGAGAGCGCGCTTGCGAGCGGTGTGGTCGGGCTCGCCGCCGCCGGCCGCACCGGTACGCCCGGGCCGAACCGCCGCCGCACCATCATCAACATCATCAATAACACCGCCGGATTGAGCCGTCCACGTAGCCGGCCCGGCATAGTCGAACGGAGGCAGCGTCTCCGCCACCGCGTCGAAACCGACCGTATCGACCATTGCCAGCCGGGTTGCTTCAACTTCCCAGTTCATTCCGAGGTCGAACCCCATGAGCGCGACTATGCCTCCGACATCCCGACGGCTCCACGGCTCCGGATGAACACCAAGCAACCGCAGCTCAAACGGGCGCCGTCCGCTTTCGAGAAAGGCGTTGACTCCGGCGATATAGGCGTCGATCATCTCGGTCGCGTCGGGCGATGCGGTCTCCACAACCCGTTCGGCCACCCTCGGGATTCCCATCCGCCGCAGGAACGCATCGGTGGAAACGAAATCCTCCCCGAACAGTTCGGCCGTCCGGCCGGCGGCTGCCCGGCGCTGCAGCTCCATCTGCCACAGCCGATCCTGCGCGTGTGCATACCCCTGGGCGAAGTACAGATCGTGTTTATTCGCACTTCGTATGTGCACCACACCGTGTTCGTCACGTACGACGTCCACTGCCTCCCGCGCACCACGCACGCGCCTTTCACCGCTTATCGTGGGGTACGCCGAACGCACGAAGACGACGCCGGCAAAACTCGTGACACCGGCGATCATCACGATCACCAAAACGGTTCGATAGAGATAACGGGAAAATCGCATTACAAATGACGAGTGTACCACGTGCCCGGAACGCGCTAAAGCTCGCGTGTAATCGAGTCGGTACAGCGCTTCAATTGTATCTTCCACGTCTCCAGATCGGCCGTTGTCGGCTCGGAGGCCGAGAGATAGGCGATACTCACCGCCGCGATACACCGACCGATCGAATCGAATACCGGGGCGGCGATCGCACGGACCCCGGCGGCGTGCTCTTCGTTATCCACCGCGATCCCCTCCCGTCGAATTTCCAGGAGTCGATCACGCATGTCGTCCGGATCACAGATCGTATTCTCCGTGTAACGCGGTAGCTCGCGGGACAGAATACGGCTCACGAGCTCCTCCGGCTGGTACGCGAACAATACCTTGCTCGCGGCGCCCGCGGTTATCGGGAATCGAGCTCCGATACTCACCGCAAGGTGAAACGGATTACGGCTCTGCACGCAATCGAGTACTTCGACCTCAGTGCCACGCTCGACGCTCAGTTTCACCGTCTGGCCGGTAATTTCGCACAAACGTTTGAGATGTGGCTTGGCGCTACTCGAGAGATCGATCATGCGAAACGCCGCACGCGCGATATCTAGAATTACCGGTCCGAGCCTCAATTTTCGATCGGTCGTTGATTCGCTCACGTATCCAAGGTTCTTCAGCGATCGAATCAGCCGATAGGTAGAGCTCCGCGGATAGCGTAGCGTGGCGCATAACTCACCGGCGGTCTTTCCGTCGGGGGCGCTGAGATGAAGGTGCCACAGAATCTCGTGCATGCGCGCAACTGCGGGAACCACCGGCGTCGTATCCGTAGTGCATTGCATTTCATCCCAATGATACATGAAATTCTCATATATTGCATGTCGAAGTTCGCATTCAGAGTTTCAGAACACACGATTCCAGAATAGGATACAGACATGACACAGTCCGAACTCGAATACAGTTTGTCTACCGCAGTGGTGGTACCGGTTACCAGCATTCCCGACAAGAAGGCGGCACTCGAAGTCGCCAAGGCGCTCGCCGACGGCGGCATTCACGTAATTGAGATAACGCTCCGCACCGATGCCGCCCTTTCGGCCATCGAGGCAGTGGCGAACGGTGTGGCGCGCGGAGAGGTGCAGACAGCAGTCGGGGCCGGGAGCGTTTCGACGGTTGAGCAGATTGCGTCGATCCGGGAGTCGGGGGCCACTTTTGCAGTGACACCCGGTTTCTCCGAGAATGTCAGCCGCGCTATGATCGAAGCGGAGATCCCTCACATTCCCGGTATCGCAACCGTCGGTGAAGCGATGCGCGGGATGGCCCTCGGGCTCAATTGCTTCAAGGTCTTCCCCGCGGGAGTTCTTGGGGGTCCGGCCTTTCTCAAGGCGATCTCCGCCCCGCTCCCGGGCATCCGCTTTGTACCGACCGGCGGAATAAGCCAGGCGAACGTCCAGGAATACCTTGCGCTCGATTCGGTGCTCGCGTGCGGCGGGAGCTGGATTACCCCTTCGAAGCTCATGAAATCGGGTGATTACTCGAAGATCACCGAACTCGCAAGAAACGCGCGGGAGGTCGGGTCGGCGTAACCTTGCGCTGAACCTTACGTGAGCGAAGTCCGTCCCATCAGGAAGCGATCGACCTCCCGCGCAACCATACGGCCTTCTTTGATCGCCCAGACGACCAGACTCTGTCCGCGACGTGCATCGCCGGCGGCGAAAACGCCTGGAATCGAGGTCCGGTGATCCTCGAACGCAGCCTGTATGTTGCTCCTCGCGTCGCGTTCGATCTCGAGCTCCTGTGGGACGGTGTCCTCCGGCCCGAGAAAGCCCATTGCCAGAGTCACCAGATCCGCCGGCCACTCTTCTTCGCTCCCGGGGATTTCCACCGGCTTCGGGCGCTCGCCTTCCTCTTTCTCCCAATTGACCCGGACCGTTCTGATTCCTCCGAGGGTTCCGTCGCCGCGATCGAGAAACTCCCTGGTCATGATCGAGAAGTGACGGGGGTCGGCACCGAACTTCGCCTCCGCCTCCTCGTGCGCGTAGTCCTGCTTATAGACCCGGGCGAATGTCGGCCACGGCATCTCCGGAGTACGCTGGGAAGGTGGTTTCGGCATGATTTCGAACGCGGTGACGCTGCGCGCACCCTGCCGGAGGGCGGTCCCAATGCAATCGGTACCGGTATCACCTCCGCCGATTACGATCACGTCCTTGCCCTCGGCGTACGGTATATCGGCATCCGGCTCGACATACCCCGGTGTGCCGAACAGCCGTTTCTGGCCGGCAGTAAGAAACTCCATCGCGAAGTAGACGCCCTTTAACTCGCGACCGGGTACGGGAAGATCGCGCGGTTTCGTGGCTCCGATTGCCAGCACGACAGCATCGAACTCGCTTCGCAGGTCCGCTACGCGCACATCGACGCCCACGTGCACGCCGGTTCGAAACTCCACGCCTTCGGTGGCCATAAGTCGATTGCGACGTTCAACCACCAGCTCCTTGTCGAGTTTCATGTTGGGGATGCCGTACATAAGCAACCCGCCGATCCGGTCCTGACGCTCGAAAACGGTCACGGAGTGGCCGGCCTGGTTGAGCTGATCGGCGGCGGCGAGTCCGCTCGGCCCGCTTCCGACAACGGCCACACGCTTCCCCGTTCGGACTTTCGGGATTCGTGGCTCCATGAGCCCGGAATCGTAGGCACGATCGATAATGTGGCACTCATTGTCCTTTATGCTCACGGCGGGCTCGTTGATGCCGAGCACGCACGCATGCTCGCACGGTGCCGGACAGACGCGGCCGGTGTATTCCGGAAAGTTGTTCGTCTTCATAAGGCGCAGCCACGCCTCTTCCCAGCGCCCGCGGTACACCAGGTCGTTCCACTCCGGAATGAGATTGTCCACAGGGCAGCCGTAGCTCGATTGACAGAACGGTATCCCGCAGTCCATGCACCGGGCACCCTGCTCCCGCCGCTGCGACTCGTCCAAGTGAGTATGAAACTCCTTGAAGTCGGCGATTCGCGTTGCCGGGTTCCGATCGACCACCTCTTCTCGCTTGATCTCAATAAAACCGGTCGGCTTACCCATGAACCGCCTCCTGCTCTGCTGTCTTGCGCGACTCCACGATCTTCAGGAACGTCGGAGAGCTCACCTTCGTGAACTCACTACGCCGCTCGCTCCACCCCTCGAGAATCGCTTGCGCAACGTCGCTCCCGGTGTAGTACAGATGCGACCGAATCATCTCAAGCAGATCCGTTTCATCGTCGTCGTCGAGCTCGTACAGCTCGACGAGCCCCGGATTCGTCCGAGGCGCCAACCTTGCTTCCGGGTCCCACACATACGCGATCCCGCCCGACATACCGGCACCGAAGTTGCGACCGGTTTCTCCGAGTATAACCGTTCGTCCTCCGGTCATGTACTCGCATCCGTGATCGCCGACGCCCTCGATGACGACGGACGCCCCCGAGTTCCGTACGCAGAAACGCTCGGCAGCCATACCCCGGAAATAGCCCTCTCCGGAAGTCGCTCCGTAGAGCCCGACGTTCCCGATGATAATGTTCTCTTCCGGCCGGAAGCTTGAGCTCCGCGGAGGATAGACGACTATCCGGCCGCCGGACAGCCCTTTGCCCACGTAGTCGTTCGCATCTCCCTCGAGCTCGAGGGTAACGCCTTCGGTGACCCACGCGCCGAAGCTCTGTCCGGCGCTCCCGGTGAGCTTAATCTGCACCGAGTCCTCGGGCACTCCCCCGACTCCGTACCGCTTCATCAAATGGTGACTGAGCATACCTCCTGTACAGCGGTCGGTGTTCCGTATGGGGTATTCCAGCGAAATGCTGCGACCGGGCTGAAAGTTGCTGTCGATCTCGTCGATGAAGCTCCTGTCGAGCACCTTACTGATTCCGTGATCCTGCCCGATACAGCAGTAGACACGGTCGTCGCCGCCCTCCGGTTCAGGTCTGACGAGAAGACTCGAGAGATCGATGTCCCGACTCTTCCAGTTGCGCACCGAATCGTCAACCTCGAGCAGGTCGGTTCTTCCGACCAACTCGTTGTACGTTCGCACTCCAAGCCGCGCCATTATCAGACGCAGATCCTCGGCGACGAACGTAAGATAGTTGACTACATCCTCAGGTTTACCCGAGAACTTCTTGCGGAGCCGTTCATCCTGCGTCGCGATACCGACCGGACAGGTGTTCTTATGGCACACGCGCATCATGATGCATCCGGCAGCGATGAGCGCTCCGGTGGCGAAGCCGCACTCCTCGGCGCCGAGCATTGCCGCAATCGCGAGATCGCGCCCGGTTTTGATCTGTCCGTCGGTCTGAACGACCACCCGGGTGCGCAATCCGTTCTTGACGAGGGTCTGATGCGTTTCGGCGAGACCGAGCTCCCACGGCAGACCGGCATGCTTTATGCCGGTGAGCGCGGAGGCGCCGGTTCCGCCGTCGTGACCCGAGATCAGAATGTGATCGGCGTGCGCCTTCGCCACTCCGGCGGCCACGGTTCCGACACCGACTTCGCTCACGAGTTTCACGCTGATGCGTGCCTGCGGGTTCGCATTCTTCAAATCGAAGATCAGCTGCGCGAGGTCCTCTATGGAGTAGATATCGTGGTGCGGCGGCGGACTGATCAGGCCGACTCCCGGAGTGGAGTAGCGCACCTTCGCGATGACATCGAAGACCTTGTGGCCGGGCAACTCACCCCCTTCGCCCGGCTTCGCCCCTTGCGCCATCTTGATCTGCAGCTCGTCGCTCTCGGTCAGATACTCGATCGTGACTCCGAAGCGCCCCGATGCAACCTGCTTGATGGCGCTGCGTTTACTGTCGCCGTTCGGCATCGGCCGGTAGCGCTCGCGCAGCTCCCCGCCCTCTCCGGTGTTCGACTTGCCACCGAGCCTGTTCATGGCGATCGCAAGCGTCTCATGCGCTTCCTGGCTGATCGAGCCGAAGCTCATCGCTCCGGTAGCAAATCGTTTTACTATCTCACTCGCCGGCTCGACCTCGTCAAGCGGTACCGGATCGCGCTTTTCCACGAACCTCAGCAGCCCCCGGAGCGTTGCCTGCTCTTTAGACCGTGCATCCTGGTGGTCGGCGAACTCCCGGTATGCATTCCAGTCTTTCTGACGCGCGGCGATCTGCATCCGCGCGACCGATTCGGGATCCCACATGTGCTTCTCGCCATCGTGGCGCCACTGATAGTCGCCGGGATTGAAGAACTCCCCCCCGATCGGGATGTTGCCTTCGGGGTAACCGAGCTCGTGTCGCAACTCCGCTTCGCGGGCAAGAATATCGAATCCGACTCCTTCCACTCGCGTCGCCGTACCGGCAAAGCAGCGCTCGACAACCTCGCTCTTGAGTCCGATCGCCTCGAAGATCTGTGCGCCCTTATAGCTGTCGAGCGTCGAGATACCCATCTTTCCGAATACCTTTCGCATTCCGTACGACAGCGCATGTATGTATCGCTCTTCGATTTCCCGGTCGGAGAAGTCGACGGCGAATTGGCCGGAGTCTCTCAGGTACCACATCGACTCGAAGGCGAGATACGGATTGATCGCGTCGGCTCCGTAGCCGACAAGACAACAGAAGTGATGAGTCTCGCGCGGTTCGCCCGACTCCACCACCAGACCGACCTGAGTTCTTTTCGCCCTTCGTACGAGGTGGTGATGAACCGTCCCGGTAGCCAGGAGCGACGAAAGAGCAATTCGCTCGCGAGAAGCCGCGCGGTCGGAGAGAACGACGAGACTATAACCGTCCGCGATCGCTTGCTCGCTCTCGGCGGCGATGCGGTCGAGCGTCGACAGGAACCCTTCCGGTCCGTCGACGCGCGGGTACGTAATGTCTACGGTCTTCGACCGCCAGCCGCGGTGGTCCATGCACTTAATGCGCTCGAGCTGATCGTTGGTGAGAACCGGATGCTCGAGCTTGAGCATTCTCGCGTGCTCCGGGGTAATCGTAAGGAGATTCCCCTGCGGACCGACATACGACGAAAGGCTCATTATGATCTCCTCGCGGATGGAGTCGATCGGAGGATTCGTGACCTGGGCGAACAGCTGCTTGAAGTACTCGTACAGGAGCCGCGGACGCTCGCTGAGGGCAGCGAGCGGGGTATCGTTCCCCATCGACCCGAGCTGCTCCTTCGCCATTTCGGCCATCGGGCCGAGAATCATGTTGAGGTGCTCTACGGTGTATCCGAACGCGCGCAAGCGGGCGTAGAGCTCGTCGCGATCCTCTCGTGCACCGCCGACCGAACCGTTACCCGCCGATGCGGACGGCAGGTCATCAAGGGTGATGCGCTGCTCCTCGATCCACGAGCGGTACGGATTCGACGCGGCGAGCTTCTCCTTCAGCTCATCATCCGGTACGAGTCGGCCTTCGTCGAAATCGACGAGAAACATACGGCCCGGTTGCAGGCGCCCCTTGATCCGGACCTTGTCCGGCTCGACATCGAGCACCCCCGCTTCGCTCGCCATTATGACCCGGTCGTCCTCGGTGACGTAGTATCGACTGGGACGCAGACCGTTGCGATCGAGTACGGCCCCGATTACGTGACCGT